>JAEWAD010000531.1 GCA_023391905.1 Pseudomonadota bacterium
CCGGTGAGGACCGCGGCCTGCTCATTGCCGCCGATCGCGAAGATATGCCGGCCCCAGCCGGTCCAGCGGAAGACGAAGCCGGCGATCAGCGCGACCACGGCGAGCACGATCAGCGGATTGGCGATGCCGAAGGTGGTGCCGCCGCCGAGCTGCAGCAGCAGAGCCTGGTCGGGACCGAACTGGTAGACCATCTTGTTGTTCGACAGCACCAGCGCCATGCTGCGCGCCACCGACAGCATGCCGAGCGTCACCACGAAGGGTGGCATGCCGACATAGGCGATCAGCACGCCGTTGACGACGCCGACGATGATCGCCGCCACGAGCGCCGCCGTGATGCCGATCCAGAGCGGATAGCCCGCGCTCATCACCAGGCCGGTGACGATCGCCGACAGGCAGAGCGTCGAGCCGACCGACAGGTCGATGCCGCCAGAGATGATCACCACGGTCATGCCGATCGCGACGATGCCGACAAAGGCGAAGTTGCGCGTCACGTTGAAGAGATTGTTCCTCGTCGCAAACGTGTCGGTCAGCACCGTCAGCGCGACGCAGGCGAGCACCGCCGCCACGAAGACCCAGAATGTCTGGCGCGAAAGCAGCCAGCTCAGCGTGCTGTGTGTCTGACGATTGATCGTGTCGTCGAGCGAAACAGCCATGTGTACGTCCTCCCTATCCGCTTCGCTCGATGTCAGGCGCGTTCCAGCGCGCCGGTGATGAGGCCCGTGACCTCCTCCGGCGAGCTGTCCGCGATCCGCTTGTCGGCCACCTTGGTGCCGCGCCGGAGCACGACGATCTGGTCGCAGACCGAAAACACGTCGGGCATGCGATGGCTGATCAGGATGACGGCGATGCCCTGGTCGCGCAGCCGGCGGATCAGGTTCAGGACCTCCGCCACCTGGCGCACGCTGATCGCCGCCGTCGGCTCGTCCATAAGCACGATCTTCGAATCCGAGAGGCGCGTGCGGGCGATCGCCACCGCCTGGCGCTGGCCGCCGGACATCTGCTTGACGAGATCGCGCGGCCGGGTCTCGGACTTCAGCTCCTTGAAGAGCTCGCCGGCGCGCTTGTACATCGTCGCATAGTCGAGGATGCGGAGCGGCCAGACGCCGCGGCGCAGCTCGCGCCCGAGGAACACGTTCGCCGCGGCCGTCAGGTTGTTGCAGAGCGCGAGGTCCTGGTAGACGACCTCGATGCCGCTCTCGCGTGCCTCGACCGGCTTGTGGAAATGGACCTCCCGGTCCTGCACGCGGATGGTCCCGTGCGAGGGCGGAAAATTGCCGGCGATGATCTTGACCAGCGTCGACTTGCCGGCGCCGTTGTCGCCCATCAGTCCCACGACCTCGCCCGGTTCGATCCGGAGCGAGACGTCGTTCAGGGCCTGAATCGCCCCGAAATGCTTGGATATACCTTCGAGTTCCAGGACAGCCATCCCGGCGCTCCTCCCTGCGCGCGGACCGTTGACCGGTCCGTCTTTGCTCCCCATCCGGACGGCAGACACCGCCCGGCTCCGGAACCTACCCTTATTGACGCCCTCCAGCGCCGTCAACTTGAACATCAGACAAATAGACAGGCATCACGCAGGGTCACTTTTCGTCCATACAAATCGATGCCGCACCCCTGAGGGCCCAGAACATTATACTATCAACAATCTCATCGGGATTGGATGGAGCACAACTTGCGCTGCATGGCACAATACTAATATTGCGCTGCGTCATAAACCGCTTTCATAGGACCAATCCGATTGACTTTGTTCAGATTCGGAATTTAGTTGAACCGCCCCGACCACAAGGGCGCGACCGGCCGGCCCGTCACCGGGAACCGCGGAGCCGCGCGAACTGGCCCGACAACGATCGGGCCGGCGGGATGTAAATTGACTGTCTCGGGAGGAGACGATGAAGAAGACACTCGCATTTTTCTCGGCCGCAGCCGCCGCGCTGACGCTGACCGTTGGCGCCGCGACCGCGGAGGACAAGGTTCTCGCGATCGTCGTGAAGGGGCTCGACAACCCCTTCTTCGAGGAGATCAACAAGGGCTGCCAGAAGTGGAACGCCGAGAACCAGGGCAAGGGCTATACCTGCCTCTACACCGGCCCCGCCTCGAGCAATGACGAAGCCGGCGAAGTCCAGATCGTCGACGACCTCCTGACCAAGGGCGTCGCCGCGATCGCCATTTCGCCGTCCAACGCCCCGGCCATGGCCAACCTGCTGAAGCAGCGCGCGCCCTCGATCCCGGTCATGACGGTCGACGCCGACCTGAACGCCGAGGACGCGGCGCTCCGCAAGGCCTATCTCGGCACCGACAACTACCTGATGGGCGTCAAGATGGGCGAGGAGCTGCAGAAGCTGAAGAAGGGCGGCACCGTCTGCCTGCAGCTCGGCAACGTCGCCGCCGCTAACATCGCCGCCCGCGCTGCCGGCGTGCGCGACACGCTGGCCGGCGCCAAGGGCACCGACAAGCTCGATGGCCAGAACGGCTGGACGGAACCGGCGGGCTGCCCGCTGTTCACCAACGACCAGTCCGACCTCGCCAACCAGCAGATGAGCGACACCTTCACGGCCAATCCGAAGCTCGACGCCTTCATCCTGGTCGGCGGCTGGGCCCAGTTCGCCCCGCAGGCCTATGCCCAGGTCACAGACGGCGTCATGGACCGCCTGAAGAGCAAGGATCTGGTGATCATCGCCGGCGACACGCTGCCGCCGCAGATCGACGCGCTGAAGGCCGGCCGCAGCCATGCGCAGATCGGCCAGCGCCCGTTCGAGATGGGCTACAAGGCTCCGGACGCCATGATCAAGCTGATCAACGGCGAGAAGGTTGACGAGATCCTGTTCACGGGCCTCGACACCTGCCTGCCGGACAACGTCGACAACTGCCTGGCCAAGTAAGGCCGAGCAGCCGACCGACGGCTCGAAGGCTCCGCCGTTCCGTTCGGCGGATGCCACGAAAGGGGCGCTCCGGCGCCCCTTTTTTTTGTCGCGGCACGATCGCCCGAGCGCCAGTGCGCGCTCGCATCGCCGGAGCGAACGGTCTATATCCGACCGGGGACTGGTGACGATACGGAGGATACCCAAACGATGCGCCGCACGATCCTGGCACTCTCGCTGCTGCTGACCGCGACCCCCGCCTTCGCCTGCACCGAGGAAGAATTGCAGGCCAAGTCGATCCAGCTGGCCGAACTGGTCAAGGGCATCACCACCAAGGATCCCTCCAAGGCGCAGGCCTGGCGGCAGAAGCAGATCGACACCGATCGCGTCGCCGAGCGCACGACGGACTTCAACGAGATCTGCGCGGCCTACGACAAGACGATCGCCGAGGCCCAAGCCGAGAAATAATCGCGGCGGCGACGAGGCGGGAAAGTCCCACCTTCCCGAAATCCCGAACCGGGTCCATGCTCGACGGGTCGCCCCGCCGATCCGTCGGATCCGGCCGGGCGGCCTGGCGCGCGGTCCTGCGCGGGCAGCGCAGGCATGTGCGCCCCGCAAGGGAGCTCGTCATGCCCCATTATCTCATCCAGGTCTCCTACGCCCCCGCCGCCGTCAAGGCGATGGTGGCCAAGCCGCAGAACCGCGAGGACGCTGCCCGCAAGGCGGTCGAGTCGCTCGGCGGCTCGCTCAAGGCGTTCTATTTCGCCCTCGGCGAGTTCGATGTCGCGCTGATCGTCGAATTCCCGGACAACAAGGCGGCCGCGGCGCTGTCGCTGGCGATCGGTTCCTCCGGCAGCCTGTCCAAGATCCAGACGACGGCGCTGATGACGACGGCGGAAGGCATGGAATCGATGCAGCGGGCCAAGGCGGCCAGCTATTCGCCGCCGAGCTGAACAAGGACACCGGCCGGACAGGCATCACGCCCTGACGGCGAGCCGGCCACGCGAGATCGGATCTGGAGGGATTTTAACGGGAGGATCAGGGCTGGCCACGGCGGTGCCGCGCCCCTGCGCGTTACCGCGACAGGGCTTCAGGTCACGGCTCGGTCAGCGGAGCGCCGGCCCGACATGGGCCAGAGGCGGCCCGGCGACGAGACGGACCACGGGCTCGGCGTCGCCGGCGAACCCGGCGGCCCCCGCCTTGCTGGCAAGCAAGAAGCCCGCAACGACGACGAGCGCGACAGCTAGTCCAAACTGGAGATTCATCGATACCCCCGTTTTGCACGCTGATTCTAGCATAACTGTTGCCAGATTGCGACAATCCAGCAAAACATGCCAGAGCCATGCTATGGCTGAGACGAGAAAACAGCAGGAAACGGCGCGCAGAACTGCCCGATGATCCAGATTACTGACGACATCGTCCTCGACGACAGCGAGATCGAGGAGAGCTTCATCCGCGCCTCGGGCCCCGGCGGCCAGAACGTCAACAAGGTCTCGAGCGCCGTGCAATTGCGCTTCGACGCACGCCGCTCGCGCGCCCTCTCGGATGCCGTGGCGGTGCGGCTGATGCGCCTCGCCGGCTCGAAACTGACCCAGGACGGCGTGATCGTCATCACGGCGCAACGCTTCCGCGACCAGGCGAGAAACCGCGCCGACGCGCAGGAGCGGCTGGCCGCGCTGATCCGCGAGGCGCTGGTGCCGCCGACGCCGCGCCGGGCTACCCGACCGACGCTCGCCTCGAAGAAGCGCCGCCTGGAGGGCAAGGCGAAGCGCTCGAACGTCAAGGCGATGCGCGGCAACGTCAAATTCGATTAGCCCTCGCCAAATCAGACGAAGGCGTGCAACATTTTGACGCGGCCCGCACATGGACCGGCTGGATCACGGGGAGCACGCCTCATGGGCATCATCTGGACCATCATCATCGGCTTCGTCGCCGGCGTCATCGCCAAGTTCATCACGCCCGGCAGCAACGAGCCGAGCGGCTTCATCCTGACGGTCATCCTCGGCATCGCCGGCGCCTTCCTCGCCACCTATCTCGGCCAGGCGGTCGGCTGGTACGGCCCGAACGACCAGGCCGGCTTCATCGGCGCCATCGTCGGCGCGGTGATCGTGCTGCTGATCTGGGGCGCCATCGTGCGCAAGCGCGCCTGAGAGGCGCGCCCGTCAACACCAAGTCCCTGGGATGGCCGGGTTCAGCGACCGCGGCCATCCGAATGGTGGCAATGATCGCGGACCGCCTCGGTGATTGGGCAATGTCCGGTCGCGCCACGATAGGCGAGATAGGACCCGGTCCCCAGCGCCAGCAGCGACAAGAGCCGGTTGGGCCTTGGCTTCAGCGCCGCGGCGGCCAATATCAGGCCGGCGACCACGGACACCACGCGCCCCTCGGTCGAGATTTCCGGAACGACTACGGGTGGTTTGGCCCGAAACATCATCGTTTCTCCCATTGCTGACGAGAAGGGAACGCGCGAGTGCCGTTCGCGTTCCCAATCGGGACGAGCAGACAGGAGCAAGAGCCATGATCCGTGTCGGCATCGGCGGATGGACCTTCGAACCCTGGCGCGACAACTTCTATCCGCCGGGCCTCGCCCAGAAGCGCGAGCTCGAATATGCGAGCTCGAAGCTCACCTCGATCGAGGTCAACGGCACCTATTACGGCTCGCAGAAGCCCGAGAGCTTCCGCAAATGGGCCGAGGAAACGCCGGACGATTTCGTCTTCGCGCTGAAGGGTCCCCGCTTCGCCACCAACCGCCGCGTGCTCGGCGAGGCGGGCGAGTCGATCGGACGCTTCTTCGATAGCGGCGTGACCGAGCTGGGCCCGAAGCTCGGGCCGATCAACTGGCAGTTCATGGCGACCAAGAAGTTCGACGCGGAGGATTTCGAGGCCTTCCTGAATCTGCTGCCGAAATCCGTCGGCGGCCTCGCCATCCGCCATGTCGTCGAGGTCCGCCATCCGAGCTTCGAGACGCCGGATTTCATCGCGCTGGCGCGCCGGCATGGCGTCGCCGTGGTGGTGGCCGACTCGGACGACTATCCACAGATTGCCGATCCGACCGCCGATTTCGTCTATGCGCGACTGCAGAATGCGTCCGAGGAAGAAAAAAACGGCTATCCGGAATCGGCGCTCGACGACTGGCGCCGGCGGGCGGAGGCCTGGGCGTCGGGTGGCGTGCCTGATGATCTGAAGCACGTGGCGGCGAAGCCGGACAAGGCGCCGGCGCGCGACGTATTCCTCTACATGATCAACGGCTTCAAGCCGAAGGCGCCGTTTGCCGCCATGGCCCTGATCGAGCGCCTCGGGGGCCGGTGACCCGCAGCTGACAGTCGAATCAATCGCGCCATCCAGGCGCGATTGCAGTCGGTTGCATTGTTTTTGTGAACAATCGCGCGCCCAAATCTCGCCCTTTTCCACTGTTGGATAAACAGCCAACGAAAACTTGTTTCCGTTTTGGGTGCAAACCGCGTCGGCGAACGCGACAACGATGAGATCTAGCGTGCAGGTTCAATTGCGTATCGCGGCCGTCACGGCCGCCCTGGTTGCCGCGGGTGCGGCCCTCTCCTTCGGAGCCCAGCCGGCCGAAGCCGGCACCCAGTGCGGGCGGGCCTCGTGGTATCAGCTGGGCGGAAAGACCGCGAGCGGCGAGCGCAACAATCCCAACGCCATGACGGCGGCCCACCGCCGCCTTCCCTTCGGCACCCGCGTCCGTGTCGAAAACCTCTCCAACGGCAAGTTCGTCGTCGTCCGCATCAATGACCGCGGTCCCTTCACCGGCGGCCGCGTGATCGACGTCTCCCGTGCCGCCGCCAAGCAGCTCGGCATGATCAATTCCGGCACCGCCAAGGTGCGCCTGGTCGTCGATGGCGCCGCCATGAAGGGCGCCTGCCCGGCCTGAGGCCGGCCAAACCAGCCTCCCAGCCTTTGATCGTTGACGGCGGGACTAGGTCCCGTCCAGCGCCACGGCCTTGACCAACGCGGTGACGGCGACGCCGGGGGCGAGCTCCAGCTCGCGCACTGCATCGCGCGTCACCCTGGCCAGCATCGGGCTGCCGCCCGCATCGAGCCGGATGCCGACCTCGGCGCCCTCCCCTCCGGCCATCGCGACGACGCGGGCCGCAAGCCGGTTGCGCACCGAAAGGC
>JAEWAD010000026.1 GCA_023391905.1 Pseudomonadota bacterium
CTCGACGGTCCGCCGCGTGCGCAACGCCACAGGCCCGGGAATGCCGCCGGCGCCGCCCGCGACCGGGCGGCTGGAGCGTGAGGCGGAGGCAAAGCGGCCATCCGCGCCACTGCGCTGGAGGGTGTTCTCGCCGGTCCGGGTCGTCGAGGCGGGGCTGCTCGACGTCGGCCCTCGCACCATTCGCCTGGCCGGCATCGTGCCGCCGGCCGAGGACCGCCAATGCCGGCGTCCGGGAGCCGCTGCGGCGGCCGAGATGCCCTGCGCGCGGCTGGCCATGCTGGCGCTGCGAAGCCGCATCCGTGCCTTCGGCGTCGAATGCCAGGTCTCCGCCGAGGATGGCAAGGACCTCGCCGTCGCGCCCTGCCGGATCGGCAAGACCGATCTGTCGTTCTGGCTCATCGAGCAGGGGTGGGCCAAAGCCGCGACCAAGTCGCCGGAAGGCTACGCGGCCGCCGAGAAGGCGGCGCGCTGCGGCCGACGCGGCATGTGGCAGGCGGATGCGCCGCCAGCCGACTGCTTGCAGAACTAGGCGGCCGCCTTGCGCCAGCCGGCGGCCAGGACGCCGGCACCAACCAGCAGGCCGCCGCCCGCGCGGTTGACGACGCGCTGCACGGCCGGCTTGCGGATCGTCTTGCGCGCGCCGGCCGCGATCAGCGCGTAGCTCGCGGCATTGAGCGTCGCCAGCACCAGGAAGGTCGCTTCGAACAGGATCATCTGCGGCAGCAGCGGTTCGCCGGCGACGAGGAACTGCGGCAGGAAGGCAACGAAGAAGACGATGCTTTTCGGGTTCAGCGCCGTCACGGCATAGGCGTGCAGGAAGATGCGCACCGGCCGCGCCTCGCGCGTGTCCACCGCGCCGGGTTCGCTGACCGGGGCGCGCCAGAGCTTGATGCCGAGATAGATCAGATAGGCGCCGCCGATCCATTTCAGCGCCGTGAACAGCGCCGCCGAGGTGGCGAGCAGGGCGCCGAGCCCCAGCATTGAGGCGGTCATTGCGGTGAAATCGCCGAGCGCGACACCGGCCACGGTGGCGCCGGCCGACTGGCGGCCATGGCCGAGCGCGTAGGAGATGACGAGCAGAACGGTCGGTCCGGGAATGGCGAGCATCACGGCGGAGGCGGCCGCGAAGGCCAGCCAGATTTCGAAGGTCATGGCGAGTTCCCCAAAAGGCAGGTTCGCCAACAATCCACCGAACGGGAAGCGTTGCAAGCCGGATGGAGGGGGGCGCGTCAGCTCTTGTTGAAGACGAGGTTCGAGAGCGTCGTCGCCGGCGCATTCGGGCTGGGGCGGCTGATGACCCGGATCCGGAGCGTGCCGTGCCCGTCATTGATGATGGTCATCTGCGCCTTGGTGCTGCCATTGACCGGCTTCGGCCAGTTGATGGTGAAGTTGACGCTGTCGCCATTGCGCCGGCCGGAGATGGCGGCAGGACCGACGCGGGCGCCGATATAGGTGCCGCTATAGATGCCGGTCGCCGCGTCGTAGCGGACCTTCGCGCCGATCTCGCGCGTCACCACGATGGCGCCCCGGCAATTGCCGTCGATCGCCATGCGGATGGCGGCGCGGTCGCCGGCGACCGTGCAGGTGACGTTGAAGACGGGGGACTGGGCGTTGCGGCGCACTTGGCCGCTGCCAGACCATGTGCCGTCGAAGCGGTTGAGGAAATCCTGCTCGTCGGCCTGCGCAAGGGGCGCGCCGAGGCCCGACAGAAGGCAAAGCGCGGCGCAGCGGGTCCAGAAGCGGGGCATGGCTGTTCCTCCCGGCGAGAGAACAACCAGCTTAATCCCGAAGTTCCCGCTGTTCGGGCGCGACGTGATCACGATCCGTTCAAAAGAACCGGATCGTGATCCGACGGTGGCAGGCTCAGGCCTGGGCGGCGAGCTCGCCCTTGAGCGCCTTGGCGATGCGGTCGCGCGTCTCGGGAATGCCGTAGATCGCCACGAACGAGCCGAAGCGCGGGCCCTGGTCCTGGCCGAGCAGCACCTGGTAGAGGCCGCGGAACCAGTCGAGCGACACGCCGGGCGGGTTGCCGTCCGGGCCCTTCTTGTTCGGGTCGGGGAAATACTTGCGGCCGATGTCGAACACGACGGTCTGGATCTCGTCGGCGTCCGCCGTGGCGGGCATTGCGGCCAATGCCGCGTCGAGCGCCACGAGCGCCTCGCGGATCGCGCCCTCCGGCACGACATAGTGCTTGCCGGCCTTCAGCACGTCGTTGAAGTAGCGGATCGCGTAGCCGGCGAGGCGGTCGAGCTTCTCGTGCGTCGCCGCCGTCAGATGCGGCATGTAGCGCGAGATATAGGCCCAGAGCACGCCCTTGTCGGTGGCGTCCGAAACGCTGACCAGGTTGAGCAGCATGGCGAACGGGATCGGCGAGCCTTCCGCCGGCGGATGGCCGGAATGGATGTGCCAGGCCGGATTGCCGAGGCGCTGCTCGATGGGCTGGCGCGGATAGGCGTCGACGAAGCCGAAATACTCGTCGACCGTGCGCGGGATCACCTCGAAGGAGAGCCGCTTCGCCGTCTTCGGCTTCTGGTACATGTAGAGGGCGAGGCTATCGTTGTCGGCGTAGGTCAGCCACTGCTCGATCGTCAGGCCGTTGCCCTTCGACTTCGAGATCTTCTCGCCGTTCTCGGCCAGGAAATGCTCGTAGGTGAAGCTCTCCGGCGGCTCGCCGCCGAGCGCGCGGCAGATCTTGGTCGAGAGCTTGACGCTGTCGATCAGGTCCTTGCCGCTCATCTCGTAGTCGACGCCGAGCGCGAACCAGCGCATCGCCCAGTCGGCCTTCCACTGGCACTTGACGGCGCCGCCCGTGACCGGGACCTCGACGCGCTCGTTGGTGTCCGGGTCGACATAGGTGACGGTGCCCTTCTCGACATTGCGGTCGACCATCGGCACCTGCAGCACGATGCCGGTGGTCGGCGAGATCGGCAGGAAGGGCGAATAGGTGGCGCGACGATCCGGGCCGAGCGTCGGCAGGATGATCTCCATCACCTCGTCGTAGACTTCGAGCATGCGCAGAAGCGCCTTGTCGAAGCGGCCGGAGGTGTAATAGTCGGTCGCGCTGGCGAACTCGTACTCGAAGCCGAAACCGTCGAGGAAGGCCCGCAGCCGCGCATTGTTGGCGGCGCCGAACGACGGGTATTCGTTCGAGAAGGGATCCGGCACGCGGGTCAGCGGCTTGCCGATATAGGCCTGCATCATCTCCTGGTTCGGCACGTTGGTCGGCACCTTGCGGAGGCCGTCCAGATCGTCCGAGAACGAGAGCAGGCGGGTCGGGATCTTGTCTTCGGTCAAGAGGCGGAAGGCGTTGCGCACCATGGTGGTGCGGGCAACCTCGCCGAAAGTGCCGATATGCGGCAGGCCCGAGGGGCCGTAGCCGGTCTCGAACAGGACCGGGCCGGCCGGCCGGTTCTGCCGCTTCAACCGTTCGACGATCCGGCGCGCTTCCTCGAACGGCCATGCTTTCGAAACCTGCGCCGCCTGAACGAGCTCTGGCGCAAGATCGAGAACAGGGAGCGTACCGGTCGACATCGAAAACCTCTTTGGGGAAGCGCGCGGGAATGGTTTGAAGATGCGCGCGTGGGCGCGGACCCTAGGGAGCGCTCGGGCGCGCGTCAATGGTTGCGTTGGTCAAGTCGTCGCGTCGTCGCGACAAGCCGTCCCGGTTGAACGGGGACCCAAGAGATCCTACGCTTGGGGCAGTCGTCATCGGAACGGGCATCCCCCGCGTGCAGGAGCGTATCGACATGGACAAGCCGACCGGCAGCACGGTCTCCCCGCAGGAGGCCCTGATCTATGCGATGGTGACGCTCTCCGCCGTCGACCGTCGGATGACCGACCGCGAGCTGCGCAAGATCGGCGATGTCGTCAACACGCTGCCGATCTTCGGTGGCTTCGACACCGACCGCCTGGTTGCTGTGGCGGAAGCCTGCGCCACCATCACCCGCGAGGAGGACGGCCTGCACGCCGTGCTCGCCACCATCGCCACCTCGCTGCCGAAGAAGCTGCACGAGACCGCCTATGCGCTCGCCGTCGAGGTGGCCGCGGCCGATCTGCATGTCGAGCAGGAGGAACTGCGCTTCCTCGAGCTGCTGCGCGACGTTCTGGACGTCGACGCGCTGACGGCGGCGGCGATCGAGCGCGGCGCCCGGGCGCGATACCGCACGCTCTGATATCGGCGGCTAGAAATAGCCGACCGGGAAGTAGCGAAGGTAGAGCTCGGCGAAGGCCCCCTTGTCGTAAAGACTGTCCAGCGCCCAGTTGAGCGCGAGCCGCAGGTCCTTGCGCTCGGGCGGCAGCGCGATGGCGAGGCCCGGCCCGAAGAAGCGTGGCTCGACATAGGGGCCGCCGACGAAGGCGCAGCAATTCGCGGCTGGCTCCGACTGCAGCCAGAACGCCAATTGCACGCCGTCGCCGAAGACGAGGTCGACCGTGCCGGCCTTGAGCGCGTCGCGCGTGGCGGCGGGCGAGTCCATCGCGACGATCGTCGCCGCCGGGAAGAACGCGGCGAGATAGGCCTCATGCGCGCTGCCCTTGGCGACGCCGATCTTGCGGCCGCCCAGGCTCCCCGGGTCGAGCCGGGCCGGCGCGCCGACCTTGCGCGCGGCGAAGCGGGCGGCGGGACGCAGATAGATATCCGAGAAATCGAGCTTGGCGCGGTTGTCCGGCGTGATCGCGATGCCGGCGATGGCGGCATCGACCCGGCCCGCCGCGACCGTGTCCACCAGTCCGTCCCAGGGGCGCGCCTGGATGGTGCAGGGCACGCTCAACTCGCGGCAGATGGCGCGCGCTAGGTCGACGTTGAAGCCGGTCAGCCGGCCGTCCGGGCCCTTGAAATTGTAGGGCGGAAAATCGTCGGTGGTGGTGAAGCGGATTCCGGTCAGCGAGGTGGTCGGCGGCTTGTCGAGCCGGCGATTGGGATCCCAGAGATTGGGGATCGCGACACCGGCGGAGGCGGACGGTGCCGTCGCGTTTTGCGCGGCCGCCGGAACGGAAAGCAGCGGGAGCAGCGCCGCCAGCATGCCCGCCAGAATTGCAATCCTTGCCAAGGGCCGCCTCATGCCTGTATCACTTTCGGTCGTGGGTGACGTTACGGAATGTCACGCGAGGCGACGATCGACTATAGACCATTTTGCCGGGCCGGAATGATCTCGGCAGATCGGACCAGCGGGGGCTGGCATGGATATCGGGGAAGGGGGGGACCCTCGCCGTGACGACCCCGACGAGACGCCGCGATACGCGCGTCTCGCCGCCCGACTGGGCGTGGCGTTCGATCCGTCGCCGCGCGAGGGCTGGGAGCCGGCGGCGGTCGTCGACGACGACGGGCGCCTGGGGCGGATCACAGACGCCATCCGTGCCGGTCGCGTCGCGCTCGTCGGGCCCAGGAACGCGCAACGACTACTGCTGGCGCCGACGCCGGCCGAGGGCGAACGTCTGGCAGCCGTTCTGGAGCGCCGGCCGGAGCTGGCGGCCGTGCTGACGATGACCCTGCCGGCGGTGATCCGCCATTGCCTGACGGAGGCGGCGGCCCCCCGGCTCGTCGAGCACGCGGTGAATTGGCTCGACCGCCATCGTCCGGAGTTTTCGGCGCGGCGGCTGCTGACCTGGGGCCAGGCGTTCGCCGGCATTGTCCTCGTCCTGCTCGTCGCCCTGACCGGCTGGCTCGGTGGCTGGATCGCCCTGGCGGGCTTCAATCTGGTGGCCAGCCTGTTCTTCCTGGCACTCGTCCTGTTGCGGCTGTTGGCGGTGAGCGTCGTCCGGGAGCGATCTCACCACGCGCCGCCACCGCTCGATGTCGATTGGGAGACCCTGCCGGTCTACAGCGTTCTCGTGCCGCTTTACGACGAGGCCCACATGGTGCCGGCCTTGGCCGAGGCGCTCGGCCGGCTCGACTGGCCGAAGGACCGGCTCGACATCAAGTTCATCGTCGAGGCGTGCGATCACACGACCCGGCTCGCGATCGAACGCCTCGCGCTCCGGGCGCCCTTCGAAATGCTGGTCGTGCCGGATCGCATGCCGCGCACCAAGCCGAAGGCGCTCAGCTTCGCGCTGCCGCTGGCGCGCGGGCGGTTCGTCACCGTCTACGACGCCGAGGACCGTCCCGATCCCGGCCAGTTGCTTGAGGCTTACCTCGCCTTTGCCGCGGGCGACGAGCGCCTCGCCTGCGTCCAGGCACCTCTCCTCATCGACAACGGCGACACCAACGTGCTGACCGCCTTCTTCGCGATGGAATATTCGATGCAGTTCGACGGCGTGCTGCCGATGCTGGCGGCGCTGGACATGCCGTTGCCGCTCGGCGGGACATCCAACCATTTTCGGACGCGGGCGCTGCGCGCCGTCGGCGGCTGGGACCCCTACAACGTGACCGAGGACGCCGATCTCGGCGTCCGCTTCGCGCGCTTCGGCTACCGGACCAGCACCATCACGCGACCGACCTACGAGGAGGCGCCGCAAACCCTGAAGCTCTGGCTCAAGCAGCGGACGCGCTGGCTGAAGGGCTGGATGCAGACCTTCCTGGTGCACTCGCGGCAGCCACGCCGTCTGTGGCGCGAGCTCGGGCCATGGCGCACGCTCGGTTTTCTCCTGACCGGCTTCGGCACCGTGCTCGCGGCGGCCATCCATCCGCTCTATATCGGCACGACCGTGGCGGTGCTGATCGATCCGTCGGCGCTCTGGCGAGCCGGATCGTTCCTCGCATCGGCGATGGTGTTTCTGAACGTGTTCAATTTCGTCGCCGCCTATGTCGCCTTCGCCGTGCTGTCGCGTGACACGCTGCGATTGCGTCGACGCCGGCGCCGGCCTTGGGTGTTGCCGCTCCTGCCCGCCTACTGGCTGCTGCTCTCGCTCGCCTGCTATCGCGCCTTCCTGCAATTGATCGTGGCGCCGCATCGCTGGGAGAAGACGCGCCATCGCGGAAAGGGTCGGCTCAACCGAAGCGCGAGGTCGACGTCGATCGACGCCATGGCGCGGCCGATCGAATGGCGTCGCCACCTCGGCCAGGTCTGATTCGTCAGTCGCCGCTTCGCCGGTGGATCTGCCCGAAGCCGCGATGGCGGATCTTGCGAACCGTCGCGCTCTCCCGCAAGGATGAACGGACCTTCACCGAAGGCGGCGCGGACCTCCGGCGACCGTCACGACGTGCGATCCGAAACGGGGCGCCCTATGCCAGCAAGGCCGATCGTCCATCACATCCCCGTCTGTCCCTTCAGCCAGCGGCTCGAGATCTTGCTGCAGCTCAAGGGGTGTCGCGACGCCGTCGAGTTCCGCGTCGTCGACATCACGCGGCCGCGCGATCCGGACCTCCTGCGGAAAACGCGTGGAACCACGGCGCTCCCGGTCCTGGAGCTGGCGGACGGCCGCGTGCTCAAGGAAAGCCTGGTCATCCTGCAATATCTCGAGGAAACCCTGCCGGGCGGTTCGGTGCGGCGAGCCGATCCGTTCGAGCACGCGGTCGAGCGGATGCTGATTGCCAGGGAGGGCGCTTTCACGACGGCCGGCTATGGGTTCGTGATGAACCAGGACCGCGCGGCGCGGCGCTCGCATGAGGAGAAACTCCTCGCCCTGTTTGCCCAGATCGACGATTTCCTGCGCGAGCACAGCCCCGACGGCGTGTTCCTGTATCCGGAGTTCGGGCTTGCCGAGGCCGTGTTCACGCCCCTTTTCATGCGGTTCTGGTTCCTCGAATATTTCGAGGGTTTCGATCTGCCGGCGGAGGACCGGTTCGACCGCGTTCGGCGCTGGCGCGAGGCCTGCCTCGCCCATCCCGCCGCGCAGCAGGTCTCGCGTGAGGAGATCGTGAAGCTCTATTACGACTACGCGCTCGGAGCCGGCAATGGCAGCCTGCCGCCCGGCCGAACCCGGTCGAGCTTCGTCTTCGAACCGGACTTCCGGACGCGCCCCTGGCCGCCCGCCGACAAATACGGACAGCCGGCCAGCGACCGGGCGCTCGGCCTCTTGGTGGACTAGACGTCCGTTCGGTCGGCTGCCTCAGCCGGCCGGTCGGATGGCGATCCAGATCACGTGCCGGGCGCCACGCCGGCCACGATGCGCCTTTACCCGTTCCTCGGTCGCCTCGAAGCCCGCCCTGCGCAGGCGTTGCGTGAAGGCGGCGTCGGGCCCGGAAGACCAGACGGCGAGCACGCCGCCCGGACGCAGCGCCGCATAGGCGGAGGAGAGCCCGGCGAGCGTGTAGAGGCTGTCATTGGATTCGCGCGTCAGCCCGTCGGGACCATTGTCGACATCGAGCAGGATGGCGTCGAAACGGCCACGGCCGGCGCGGATCAGCGCTCCGACGTCGCCGACATGGATCGTCGTCCGCGGGTCGTCGAGACAGGTGCCGAACACCTCGGCCATCGGCCCGCGCGCCCAGGCGACCACGGCGGGGACCAGTTCGGCGACGGTGATCGATGCGTCGGAGCCGAATTCGGCGAGCGCGGCGCGGAGCGTGAATCCCATGCCGAGGCCGCCGATCAGGATCTCGGGCTTCGCACGTCCGCCGATGCGCGCCGCGCTCAGCGAGGCCAGCGCCTCCTCGGAGCCACTCAGGCGGCTGTTCATCAGCTCGTTCGAGCCGATCATGATCGAGAATTCGGCGCCACGGCGCATCAGCCGCAATTCGCCGCCGCCGTCGGGGATTTCTGCCGTGTCGAGCCGGACCCAGGGTATCAAGTGCATCTTCCGTGGCTGGGATCAAAATCGCCGGCACCATACACGGATGGCGCGTCGCGGGGCAGGCGCGTGGGCGCGTGCGAGCGTTTTAGGGGTAGAGATCCTTGGCCGCCCATTCGGCGTGCGGAACGCGCCGCTTGACGGCGACCTCGAGGGCGGTCGTCCGCATGTGGTCCGGCGTGACAGTGCAGCGATAGGAGAATTCGTACCACTCGCCCCTGCGCCGGAAGGCGCCGCCGTCGCCATAGGCGGTGTCGCCATGGATGTGGGCGCGATGCAGCGCGTCGATGAAGGCCCGCTCGGTGACGCCGTCCTTGCGGCTCGACGTCTTGTCCATGACCGCGAGATCGCAGACCTGCACAAGCCGGGTCTCCGGGTCGAGGCGTCGGAGGCTCGGGTCGACGCCGGAATCCGCGGCGATCGCGCTGGCGGGCAGGGCCCAGACCAGCATGGACAGGATCAGGCGTTCGGCGCGCATCGTGGCTCTCCTTGCAGGCGAATTGGGAAGCGTCCGGGCCGCCGCGACGGAAGCCGCGAAGGCCGGGGAAGGGAAGGTCGGGACGGAAGGGCTGGCAGTGGATCCGGCGGCGGGGAAATGACGAACTAGTCGCCGGCGAGGCGGTGGCTGGCGATGGCGTGGACGGTGTCGTTCAGCATCCAGGCGTGGAACGAAGGGCTGTCGAAGAGCGGACGGAAGGCGGTATCGAGGACGTTCAGGCCGCCGGCGAGCGCGCCGAAGGCGGGCAGGACCAGCCGCCGGCCGTTTCCGACGAAACAGCGCCGCCTTATCGAGCGGCCGCGACCGATCAGTCGGGCGGCGGGATGGAGGTGGCCGGCGATCTCGCCCGGCTCCGAGCCGGGGCGGGGCTCGTGCCGGAAGACGAGGGGCCCGATGGCGAGTTCGTGCGTCGACCATCCGCCCAGCTCGCGCGGCGGCTCGGGATCGTGGTTGCCGGCGATCCAGATCCATTCGGTCGCGGCGGTCAGCGCCTTGAGCGCGGCCCGGTCGGCCTCGTTGAGGCGCTGGTCGCCCGCCCTGTCGTGAAAACTGTCGCCAAGCGCGATGATGCGGGCCGGCGCCAGCCGCGCGATGACCCCGGCGAGGCGCCGGAGCGTCGCCATCGTGTCGTAGGGCGGCAGCATCTGGCCGCGGCGCGCGAAGGAGGAGCCCTTTTCCAGATGCAGGTCGGCGACGACCAGCGTCCGTTCGTCCGGCCACCACAGCGCGCCCTCGACCTGCGGAACCAAAGGCACGGCGGCGACCGACAGCGCGGCTGTCGCCGTGTCCGTCGTGTCGAGGGCCGTGTTCGCGCGCTGCATGTGGATCAGGCTCCTTCCGGAGCAGGCCGCTCCGAGGCGATTCATCCAGCTATTCTAGCAGCCATGTCCCGGTACGGAACCGCCTGCGAGCGCGCGCATCGTCGCGTCACCCGACCTCACCGGAAAACGCGTACAATCTCCCGGGAGGCCCCGGGTTTCCGGGAACCATTTGGCCGCGCCCGCATCCAACAGGCGGTCGATGCATCGCGCATCGCCGTTGGCGTCGGACCAGGAGGTGAAACATGGCCAGTCACGAACTTGCCCGTATCGAACTTGGCGAGGCCGACCTGATCCTTCGGGCGCTCCGGCACGACGAGGCGGCGGTTCGCACCATCATCCGCCAGAACAACCGGCGCCTGTTCCGCCTGGCGCGCGGCATGACCGGCAATGACGACGAGGCCGAGGATGTCGTTCAGGCCGCCTATGTCAGCGCCTTTTCCCGGCTCGCCAGCTTCCGTCGCGAGTCGAGCCTCGGCACCTGGCTGTCGCGGATCGTCATCAACGAGGTGCTCGGCCGTCGTCGCCGGCACCATCCGACGGTCGAGCTGACCGCCGTCATGGAAGCCGATGTCGCGGAAGCCGACATCATCCCGTTCCCGCTGGCGGCAGCCGGCCCCGATCCGGAGAGGAGCATGGCACAGCGCGAGATCCGCCAGCTGGTCGAGGCCGCGATCGATGCGCTGCCCGAACCGTTCCGCATCGTCCTCGTCGCCCGCCTGGTCGAGGATCTCTCGGTCGAGGAGACGGCAGCCCTGTTCGAACTTCGGCCCGAGACGGTGAAGACCCGCCTGTTCCGGGCGCGCAAGATGCTGCGGCAATCGCTCGAGGCCAAGGTCGGCGATGTGCTCGGCGACGCTTTCCCGTTCGGCGGCGCACGTTGCGAGCGCATCGCGGATCGCGTCGTTGCGATCCTCGCATCCGGCGACGCGCCGTCGCGGGAACCATCGTCGGACGGCGACATCTAACGGATTGTCGCGGGCTCGAGCCCGCCATCGACTGGAGATGATCATGAACACGCTGAAGAGACTGGGCATCGGCCTCGCCGGGCTGATGCTGACGACGGCGCTTGGCCTCGCCGCGGAGGCGACCAAGCCGACCGATCCCGAGATCGCGCATATCGCCTACACGGCCGACAGCATCGACATCAACGCGGCGAAGCTTGCCGTGAAGACGTCGAAGAACCAGGCGGTGCAGGATTTCGCCAAGGACATGATCCGCGACCACGAAGCAGTCAACCAGCAGGCTCTGGCTCTGCTTGCCAAGCTCAAGGTCGAGCCGAAGGACAATGCCACCAGCCAGGCGCTGGTGAAGCAGGCCGACGCCACGCAGGCGCATCTCGCGACGCTGAAGGGAGCAGCCTTCGACAAGGCCTATGTCGACAACGAGGTCGCCTATCACCATGCCGTCAACACGGCGCTGGAGACGACGCTGATCCCGGCGACCCAGAATGCGGAACTGAAGGCGCTGCTGGCGACGGGGCTGCAGATATTCAAGGGCCATGAGGACCATGCCCGCATGGTCGCCGGAGAGCTGAAGTGACGGGCGGCCGGGGGCGCCGGCGGGCGCGCGTCTGGTTGGCGCTCGCCGGCGTCGTTCTGCTGCCGGCCATGGCCGCGGCCGAAACCATCACCGTCCAGGTGACCAAGCTCGCCTTCGTTCCAGCCACGGTCGCGGCGAAGGTCGGCGACACGATCGAATGGGCGAACGCCGATTTCGTCGCCCATACGGCAACCGCGACCGACAAGGGCTTCGACGTGAAGCTGCCGGCCAACAAGAGCGGCAGCCTGACCGTGACCAAGGCCGGCGCGTTCCCGTATTTCTGCCGCTATCACCCGATGATGAAGGGGACGATCACGGTCGCGGAATAGGCGCGCCGCGTCATCCCACCCTCGCCGTCATCCCGGGCTTGACCCGGGATCCATTCAGCCGGGTTTTGTGGAGACACTCATCAACAGCGCTTCGGCTGAATGGATCCCCGCCTTCGTGGGGATGACGGCGAGGGTGGGTGGTCAAGGCGCCATGCGTACCAGGGAGCATCGCGCAGGCTACCGCGCGCCTCACTCCACCGCAGACCTCTCCACCACCTCGCCCATCGCCTCGCGGACCAGGTCCTCGGCGTTCTCGCGCAGGATGGCTTCGTTCGCCTCGCCGCCGACCGGCTCCTTGCCGATGTCGAGCATCACCGGCACGGCGAGCGGCGAGATGTGGTCGAGCGGCTGATGGCGGATATGGTCCTTCACCCGCGCCAGCATGTCGGAGAGCCGGCGCACGTCGAGCAGGCCGGTCGCGGCGTCGGCCCAGGTGGCCTGCAACAGGATGTGGTCGGGCTCATGGCTTCGGAGCACGTCGTAGATCAGGTCGGTCGAGATCGTCACCTGCCGGCCGGTCTTTTCGCGGCCCGGATGGCGGCGCTCGATCAGGCCGGAGATCAGCGCGCAACTGCGGAAGGTGCGCTTCAGGAGATGGCTTTCCGCCAGCCAGGCGTCGAGATCGTCGCCCAGCATGTCCTGGTCAAACAGCTCGCCGACGGATGGCTTCCCCTTCGCGAACGCCGCGCCCATGTCGCCGAGGCCCCAGACGGCGAGCGCATAGTCCGAGGCGACGAAGCCCATCGGCTTCAGCCGCGCTCGCTCGAGCCGCCGCGTCAGCAGCATGCCGAGCGTCTGGTGCGCCAGCCGTCCCTCGAACGGATAGGCGACCATGTAGAACCGGTCGCCGCGCGGGAAGGTCTCGACGAGAAGCTCATCGCGCCGGGGCAGCACGGAGGCCTTTTTCTGCAGCGCAAGCCAGCCCGCGACCTGCGGCGGCAGCCGGCGCCAGGCGTCCTCGTCGGCGATGAGCCCGCGTACGCCATCGGCCAGATAGGTCGAGAGCGGAAACTTGCCGCCAAAATAGGACGGCACTTTCGGCGCCTCGTTTACGGTGCGGCTGACGATCGCCTCGTTGTCGCGGATGCCTTCGAGCCGCAGCACGAGGCCGGCGAACAGGAAGGTGTCGCCGGGCACCAGCGTCTCGAGGAAATACTCCTCCACCTCGCCGAGCACGCGCCCGCCCATGCCGAGTGGTCCGCCGCGTCTTCGCGAGGCGAGCCGCACCTTCAGCATCGGGTCGGCGACAATGGTGCCGACATTCAGTCGGTATTGCTGGGCGACGGAGGGATGGGTGATGCGCCAGAGATCGTCCGGGCCGCGCCGGATCTTGGCGAAGCGCTCATAGCTCTTCAGCGCGTAGCCGCCGGTGGCGACAAAATCCACGACGCGGTCGAATGTTTCGCGCGGCAGTTTCGTGTAAGGAGCGGCCGAGCAAACCTCTTCATGCAACGCATCGGCCGAGAACGGCGCGGCGCAGGCCATGCCCAAAACATGCTGCGCCAGCACGTCGATCGCGCCGCCGATCGGCCGGGGCGTATCCTGCGCGCCGATCGTGCTCGCTTCCAGCGCGACCGTGCATTCCATCACCTCGAAGCGGTTCGCCGGCACCAGAAGCGCGCGCGACGGCTCGTCCATGCGGTGGTTGGCGCGGCCGATCCGCTGCGCCAGCCGGCTCGCGCCCTTTGGCGCGCCGACATTGACGACCAGGTCGACATTGCCCCAGTCGATGCCGAGATCGAGGGTCGAGGTACAGACGACGCAGCGCAGGCTCCCGGCCGCCATCGCCTGCTCGACCCGCCGGCGCTGCGCGACGTCGAGCGAGCCGTGATGCAGCGCGATCGGCAGCGCGTCCTCGTTGACCTGCCAGAGCTCCTGGAACACGCGCTCGGCCTGGCTGCGCGTGTTGACGAAGACCAGCACCATGCCGTTCGCCTGGATCGCAGCGTAGATCTCGCCGATCGCGTGCACGGCCGAGTGCCCGGCCCAGGGCAGGCGTTCCTCGGTGTCGAGGATGGTGATCTCGGGCTTGGCGCCGCCGGCGACGGTGACGAGGTCGGACAGATTGGCCGGTTCGCCTTGTGTCTGCGGCATCAGCCAGGCGCGCAGATCGTCCGGCTCCGAGACGGTGGCCGACAGGCCGACCGTGCGCAGCTCCGGCGCGAGCTTCCTGAGCCGGGCGAGGCCGAGCGACAGCAGGTCGCCGCGCTTCGCCGTCACCAGGGCGTGCAGTTCGTCGAAGATGACGGTCCTGAGATCGCCGAAGAAGCGGCCGGCATCGGGATTGGAGAGCAGCAGCGCCAGCTGCTCCGGCGTTGTCAGCAGGATCTCCGGCGGCTTCAGCTTCTGGCGCTGGCGCTTGTGCGCCAGCGTGTCGCCCGTCCGCGTCTCGATGGCGATGTCGAGGCCGATCTCGGCGGCGGGCGCCTCGAGGTTGCGGGCGATGTCGACGGCGAGCGCCTTCAGCGGGGAGATGTAGAGGGTGTGCAGGCCGCGCCGTGCGGAGGGCTTGGTCCGCGACAGGGCGACGAGGCTCGGCAGGAAGCCGGCGAGCGTCTTGCCGGCACC
>JAEWAD010000378.1 GCA_023391905.1 Pseudomonadota bacterium
CGAGATCCTTGATCAGGCCCTGCAGGCTGGTGGCGTGCTTGGCCAGCTCCTGCGCCTTGGCCTGTTCGTCGGCAAGCTGCTGCTCCGAGTGCTCCCGGGCCTTGCGCTTGTCGTCGACGAGAAATTCGATGCGGGTGCGCTCCTCGGCGAGCGCGCTGGCGTCGGCGCGCATGCGGTCGCGCTCGCGCGCCTGTTCCGCCTTCAGCGCCACCAGGTGCTGCAGGTCGCCGGCGAGCGCCTCGGCCTCCTCGCGCAGCTCCGGCACGACCGAGCCGAGCAGCATGGCGCTGCGCACCGAGGCGAGCGCGTCCTCTGGGCGCACCACGATCGCCGGCGGCGGCTTGCGGCCCATGCGCTGCAGCGCGCCAAGCACGTTGGCCAGCACGCCGCGGCGGGCGATCAGCGAGGCGCGGACGTCCTTCTCTTCGTCGAGCAGGCCGCCCATGCGCTGTTCCGCCTCGTCGATCTGGCCTTCCAGCTTGCGGGCCCGCTCGCCGGTCTCGATCAGAGACTTGTTGAGCGCGGTGCGATCCTGCTCGAGCTGGTCGAGCTCCTTCCGCAGCGCGGCCTGGCGCTCGGTGGTGACGGCGATGTCGCGCGTGATCGCATCCAGCTCGACGCGCCGCGCGGCGCGCTGCTGCTCGGTTTCGCTCGTCTGGGGCTCGGCCGCATCAGATTCGGCGGCGGTCGCCGCCGGTGGCGTCTCCGGCGCTTCCTGGGCCCGCGCCGAGGCGCCCGCCGTCAGGACGAGCGCCGTCACGGCGGCAATCCACCCGGTGGTGCGAGCCACCTGACGCGACAACGAGGAAACCCGGTCTGGAACCAAAAGCAGGGGCTCGACGGCTATGCTGACTGAACGGCGAAGAGCTTTGGCAGCGAAACCCTAACGGATCGCCAACCGCTGATGACGCAGTGGTAACCCCGGAATGCGGCCGAAGCGCGACGGCTATTCGCGATGATAGGGATGGCCGGAGAGAATGGTCATGGCCCGGTAGACCTGTTCGGCGAGCAGCATCCGGACGATCTGGTGCGGCCAGGTCATGGCGCCGAAGGCGAGCTTCATGTCGGCCCGCTTGCGGAGCGCGTCGCCATGCCCGTCCGGGCCGCCGATCGCGAAGACGAGGTCGCGGATGCCCTGGTCGCGCCAGTCGCCGACGCGGCGGGCAAAGGCGGTGCTGGCCGGCGTCTCGCCGCGCTCGTCGAGCGCGACCAGGATGGCGCCGTCGGGGAGGGCGGCGAGCAAGGTCGCCGCTTCCTGGGCCATGCGCTCGTCGGTGCGGCCGGCGCGGCTTTCCGGGAACTCGCGGACAGAAAGGCTCAGGCCGAGACTGCGCCCGGCCTGCGAGGCCCTTTCGACATAGCGATCGACCAGCGCGCGATCGGGGCCGGCCTTCAGCCGGCCGACTGCGGCGATCTGGATACGCATCGTGCGGCCGTCAGTTTCCGGACACGTCCTGTGCCGGAGCCTTGGCCTTGGCCGGCTGGGGCTCGTCCGCCGCCGCCCACATCTTCTCGAGATTGTAGAAGCTGCGGACCTCGGGCCGGAAGATGTGCACGATCACGTCGACCGCATCGAGCAGTACCCAATCGCAATGGGGCACGCCCTCGATGCGCGCGATCCGGCCGCCGGCCTCGCTGAGGTCACGGTCGATGTGGTCCGCGATCGCGCTGACATGACGCTGCGACCGGCCGGACGCGACTACCATGTAGTCGGCCAGTGCCGATTTGCCCGCGATGTCGATGGTGACAATATCCTCGGCCTTCGAATCTTCGAGGCTGGTGAGGATCGCTTTGAGAGCGTCGTCCGCCGCAATCTGCCGGCGCACGGCCACTCGGTGAGGCGCGCGTTCGATTGCGCCCTCAGGCTGCATTGCCGTCGTCAGTGGTCAGTCCTTTCGCCATAGGGCGTGTTGGCCTTCTGTTGGCCGGGAGCGGAATGCTCCATGCGGCGATGTCGCCGCTGAAACTACATAGGCACGACGCTGTGGCGCTTTCAAGACGCCGCGGCACCGTTCGCGCGCTTGGCACGCAGTTCGGTTGAAGAAAGCGCGACCCGAGGCCCGTGCAGGAAGGTCCAGGCCGGCGTGGCGCTGCCTGCGAGGCGCGGTGCGTCGCGCTCGCGTAGCCGGTCGCGGCGCAGCGCGATCGCCGCCGGCGCGGCCGGCGCCGTGAAAGTGCTGCCCGGTCGGTCGTAGACGGCGATCGGCATCAGCGCGGCGATGCGGCGCCAGTCCCGCCAGCGGTGGAACTGGCGCAGATTGTCGGCCCCCATCAGCCAGACGAGATCGACGCCGGGCAGCCTATCGCTGAGGATGGCGAGCGTGTCGGCGGTGAAGCGCGACTTCAGCGTCGCCTCGATGGCGGTGACATGGATCCTCGGATGCCGCGCCATGGCGCGGGCGGCGGCGACGCGCCGGGCGAGGCCGTCCGGCGCGCGTTGCTTCAGCGGGTTGCCGGGGGTGACGAGCCACCAGACCGCATCGAGCTCCAGGCGGTGCAGTGCCATCAGGCTCACCATCAGATGGCCCTGATGCGGCGGATCGAACGATCCGCCGAACAGGCCGATGCGCTGGCCGGGGGCGGCGTAAGGCAGCTTCAGCGCAGCCCGGAGCGCCGGGTCGGCCGCATCCGACATGGCGTCCCCCGGGGTGTCGGTCACGGCCGCGTCTGGCCGGAGCCGTTGACGCGGTACTTGAACGAGGTGAGCTGCTCGACGCCGACCGGGCCGCGCGCATGCATGCGGCCGGTGGCGATGCCGATCTCGCCGCCGAAGCCGAACTCGCCGCCATCGGCGAACTGGGTCGAGGCGTTGTGCACGACGATGGCCGAATCGACCTCCGACAGGAAGCGCGCTGCGGCCTCCGCGTCATCGGTGATGATGGCGTCGGTGTGGTGCGAGCCATAGGTCTCGATGTGGTCGATCGCGGCGTCGAGGCCGTCGACCACCTTCACCGAGATGATCGCGTCGAGATATTCGGTCGACCAGTCCGCTTCCGTCGCCGGCGTGGCGGCGGCGATCCGCTTCGTCGTCTCGGCGTCGCCGCGGATGGCGCAGCCGGCGGCGATCAGCGCCTCGACGATCGGGACCAGATGGGTGTCGACCACGGCGCGGTCGATCAGCAGCGTCTCGGCCGCGCCGCAGACGCCGGTGCGGCGCATCTTGGCGTTGACGAGGATCGTCTTCGCCATGTCGAGATCGGCCTTGGCGTGCACATAGATGTGCACCAGCCCCTCGAGATGGGCGAAGACCGGCACGCGCGCCTCGTTCTGGACGCGGGCGACCAGGCTCTTGCCGCCGCGCGGCACGATCACGTCGACATTGCCGCCGAGGCCGGAGAGCATGGCGCCGACGGCGGCGCGGTCGCGGGTCGGCACGATCTGGATCGCGTCGGCGGGCAGGCCGGCGGCTTCGAGGCCCTCGGCCAGCGCCGCATGGATCGCCGTCGACGAGTGGAACGAGTCGGAGCCGCCGCGCAGGATCACGGCGTTGCCGGCCTTGAGGCAGAGCGCGCCGGCATCGGCGGTGACGTTGGGCCGGCTCTCATAGATGACGCCGATCACGCCGAGCGGCGTGCGCACGCGTTCCAGATGCAGCCCGTTCGGGCGATCCCAGGCCGAGATGACGGTGCCGACCGGGTCGGGCAGGGCGGCGATCTCGTCGATCGCCGCGGCGATGCCCTCGATGCGGGCGGGGGTCAGCGTCAGCCGGTCAATGAAGGAGGCGAGCGCGCCTTCCGTCTGCATCGCCGCGACATCCCGAGCATTGGCGGCGAGGATTTCGTCGGTGCGGGCGCGGATGGCCTTCGCCATGGCATTGAGCGCCGCGTTCTTCTGTTCGGCCGGGGCGAGCGCCAGGCGGCGGGCGGCGGCGCGGGCGCGGCGGCCGATCTCGAGCATCACGGTTTCGACCGTCTCGGTCGCGCTGTCGCGGAGGAGGGAGGTGGTCATCTTGCTGTCCTATTCGCCGCGGAGCGCCATGTCGTCGCGATGGACCATCGCGGCGCGCCCGGCAAAGCCGAGAATCGTTTCGATTTCCTTGGTATTGCGACCGGCGATGCGCTCGGCGTCAACCGCGTCATAGGCGACAAGGCCGCGGGCGATCTCCTCGCCGTTCGGTCCCTGCACGATGATCGCGTCGCCGCGCTGGAAGCGGCCCTCGACCCGGCGCACGCCGGCCGGCAGCAGGCTCTTGCCGGTGCGCAGCGCCTTGACGGCGCCGGCGTCGATCACCAGCACGCCGCGCGTCTCCAGATGGCCCGAGATCCACTTTTTCCGCGCGGTGACCGGGTTCACTTCCGGCAGGAACCAGGTCGCCTGGGCGCCGTCGGCGATGCGTTTCAGCGGATTGAGCGGCTTGCCGAGCGCGATCAGCATGGCGGCGCCGGCCACCGTCGCGATCTTCGCCGCCTCGACCTTCGTCTTCATGCCGCCGCGCGAAAACTCCGAGCCGGCGCCGCCGGCCATCGCCTCGATCTCGGCGGTGATGCGCTCGACGACGGGAATGAAGGTGGCGTTCGGATCAGTATGCGGCGGTGCGGTGTAGAGGCCGTCGATGTCGGAGAGCAGCACCAGCAGGTCGGCGCCCATCATCGAGGCGACGCGGGCGGCGAGGCGATCATTGTCGCCATAGCGGATCTCGCTGGTGGCGACGGTGTCGTTCTCGTTGATGACGGGGATGGCGCCGAGCTTCAGCAGCGTGCCGATGGTCGAGCGGGCGTTCAGGTAGCGCCGGCGCTCCTCGGTGTCGCCGAGGGTGAGCAGGATCTGGCCGGCCTTCAGGTCGTGCCGGCCGAGCATCTCGGAATAGGCGCGGGCGAGCGCGATCTGGCCGACGGCGGCCGCCGCCTGGCTCTCTTCCAGCTTCAGCGCGCCCTTGGGCAGGCCGAGCACGCCGCGGCCGAGCGCGATGGCGCCGGAGGAGACGAGGAGCACCTCGCGGCCGCCCTTCGCGAGCGCCGCGACGTCGTCGACGAAGGCCGACAGCCAGTCCTCGCGCAGGCTGCCGGTGGCGCGGTCGACGAGCAGCGCCGAGCCGACCTTGACGACGATCCGGCGGAAATCGCCGGGCTTCAGTTTCGTGGCATTGTCGGCGGCCTGTTCCGCGATCATGCTCATGATGTCAGTACTTTCTGGTCCGATAGGGGCGACGCCCGGGGCAAGGCTCAGGAAAGACGGATCATGAGCGTCACGGTCGCCAGGGTTCGCCCTTGCTGCTCGGATGCATGTTCGGGTCTTCCTGCCGGCCCTCGTCGATGATGCGCCCGATCGTCCGCAGCGCGCCTTCCATGCCGACGCGGGTGGCGGCCGAAAGCACCAGCGGCGTCTGCCCGCAGGCCTTGGCCACTTCGCGCTTGACCCGGTCGAGCTCGTCCTCGGGAATGGCGTCGCATTTCGACAGCGCCACCACTTCGCGCTTCTCGGCCAGCACGTCGCCATAGGCCTCGAGCTCGCCGCGCACGACGCGATAGGCCTCGGCCGGGTCGTCCTGGGTGCCGTCGACCAGGTGCAGCAGCACGCGGCAACGCTCGACATGGCCGAGGAAGCGGACGCCGAGGCCGACGCCCTCATGCGCGCCTTCGATCAGGCCGGGAATGTCGGCGAGCACGAATTCGCGGCCGTCGCTGCGCACGACGCCGAGGTTCGGATGCAGCGTGGTGAACGGATAGTCGGCGATCTTCGGCTTGGCGGCTGTGACGGCGGCCAGGAAGGTCGACTTGCCGGCATTCGGCAGGCCGACCAGGCCGGCGTCGGCGATCAGCTTCAGGCGCAGCCAGATCCAGCGCTCCAGCCCCTCGAGGCCGGGATTGGCCCGGCGCGGCGCCTGGTTGGTCGAGGTCTTGAAATGGGCGTTGCCGAAGCCGCCATTGCCGCCCCTGGCGAGCAGGAAGCGCTCGCCGATGCGGGTCATGTCGGCGATCAGCGTCTCGCCGTCCTCGTCGAAGATCTGCGTGCCGACCGGCAGCTTCAGCGTGACGTCGTCGCCCTTGCCGCCGGCCAGGTTGCGGCCCATGCCGTGCACGCCGGTCTTCGCCTTGAAATGCTGCTGGTAGCGATAGTCGATCAGCGTGTTCAGGCCGTCGACGCACTCCGCCCAGACGTCGCCGCCCCGGCCGCCGTCGCCGCCGTCCGGGCCGCCGAACTCGATGAACTTTTCCCGACGGAACGAGACGCAGCCGGCGCCGCCGTCGCCGGAGCGGATATAGACCTTGGCTTCGTCGAGAAATTTCATGTTTTCAACTCGTAGTGACGCGCGCGCGTCAGGGCAGTGTCGATATGCGCAAGATCGCGGCCGAGCGCAAGGTTATGCTGGGTCGAACGGCCGACGATCTCGAATCCCTGCCGCTTCTGGATGGCGAGCGAGCGCTCGTTGCCCTCGAACACGCCGGACTGGATCTCGGTGACGGACGGATCGGCGAAGGTGTCGTCGACCAGCGCCGCCACCGCCTCGCTCATGTAGCGCTTGCCCCAATGGACCTGCGCCAGCCAGTAGCCGAGGATCGGCCGCGAGCCGGCGGCGCGCAGCGAGATCAGGCCGATCATGCCGTCGCGATCGATGGCGTAGACCTGCTCGGCCGAGACCGGACGCTGCATCCGCTCCCAGGCGAGGAAGCGCTCCGCCTCGTCGAGGTCATAGGGATAGGGAACGCGCGCCAGCCAGCGCGTCACCTCGTAGTCGCTGAGGCCGGCCACGATGGCGGGACCGTCGCCGGGCCGGAGCGGGCGCAGCAGGACGTTCGCCGTCTGGATCGTCTTCTCAGGCAGCATGGCTCGTATCGTCATCATCGCTCGCCCTCGTTTCGGGATCCTTCATCGTCGCGGAATGGGACGCCGCTGTGGCGCCCCGGGAATTGGCGCCCCTAGGACTGGCGCTCCAGGAACTGGCGCCCCAGGCCTTCAGGCTGCGCCAGATGCCGTGCTCGAGCACGAAATGCTCGACCGGCACGGCGCCGCGCGCCGCGAGCGAGCGCACCATGCCGGCGTCGCGGAACTGGAAGCCGCATTTGGCGGCGACGCGTCGCGCCCGGCTGTTGGTGACGCGAACCGCGCACCAGAGCCGTTCGACCGCGCCCGTGCTGAAGGCATGGTCGACCGTCGCCTGGGCGATCTCGGTGCCGAAACCCTGGCCCCAATGCGGCTCGGCGACGAAGAAGGAAAGCTGGTGCCCGCCGGGGCGGGTGGCGCTCGGCCGATGGCAGCCGGCGCCGACCACCTGGCCGGTCTGCCGCGACACCGCGATGTGGGCGACGATGCCGGCCCCGGCGCGACCTTCCGCGATCCAGGCCGCGGCGTCGGCGCGCCGATAGGGGTGGGGCACGGTCACGAGATCGCTCGCGACGCGCGGATTGTCGATCACCGCGGCGAGGATCGCCGCATCGTCCGTCCTGGGGCGCCTGAGAACCAGCCGCGCCGTCAGGACGCTCCGTTCTTCGTCTTCTATCGTTTCGTCCGCATCGTGGTCCCGCATGGCTGCCTCCCGTCGGGCCAAAGAAAAAGGGGAGATGGTGTCCCATCTCCCCTTCGATCACTTGCGGATCGCTTTGCCGTTCGGTCGGCCGGGTCTGATGCGACACCGGCGTTCCAAGGAAAAGCCGGTTATTCTGCAGCCTCCAGCGCCGCCGGGGCGACGGAGACGTAGGTACGGCCATTGGCTTTCTTGCGGAAGGATACGTGTCCGTCCGTGGTGGCGAAGATCGTGTGATCCTTGCCGAGGCCAACGCCGGTGCCCGGATGCCACTGCGTCCCGCGCTGGCGCAGGATGATGTTGCCGGAGATGACGGCTTCGCCGCCGAACTTCTTGACGCCGAGACGGCGACCCGCGGAATCGCGACCGTTGCGCGAGGAACCGCCTGCCTTTTTGTGTGCCATGATCGAACTCCTGATCCGTTAGTTAGGGCGCGCTAGGAAGCGCGGCTCACCGATCTTCGCCAGACTTCAGTTCAGCCTGGTCGATCTTGGCGCGCGGCGGCTTGCCGGCGAGAAGCTCGGAGGCCTGCTGGACCCACTCTTCACGACCAACCCGGCCACGGAGCGCGAGTTCTTCGTCATACTTGGCGATGTCGGCATCGGTCCAGGCAGCGATCTGCTCCCAGGAGGTGATGCCGGCGGCGCGCAGCTTCTTCTCGATGGTCGGGCCGATGCCCGAGATCAGCGAGAGGTTGGAGCTGTCGAGCCCGCCGCTGACGAGCGCTGCCGGCGCGGCGCCGGCGGCCGGAGCGGCTGCCTTGGCCTTCGCCTTCGTTGCCTTCTTGCCCGAGGCCTTGGCGCCGTCGGTCAGGATCTCGTTGATCCGGACGAGGGTCAGGCTCTGGCGATGGCCACGGCTGCGCTTCGAATTCTGGCGGCGACGCTTCTTGAAGACGAGGATCTTGCGCGTGCGGAACTGCTCGATGATCTCGGCCGAGACCGAGGCACCGGCCACGAGCGGCGCACCGACGGTGACGCCGGCGTCGCCGCCGACGAGAAGGATCTCCTCGAAGGTCACCATGTCGCCGGGCGCGCCGGTGAGGAGCTCGACTTCGATCTGGTCGTTGGCGGCAACCTGGTACTGCTTGCCACCGGTCTTAATGACTGCGAACATTGTTCTTTCCGTTGTTCAGCGCGACCTCGAGGGACGGCTTCTTCAGTCAGGGTTTCGGGAAATGGAAATGGCGCAGCCAACAGGCCGCACCGCCATTCGGCCCGCATCTATAGGGACGCCCCGCCCGCTGTCAAGCGAAACCGCCTGTTTCGGGCCCGGAAGTCCGGCTTGGCGAGTGGGCTTGGCGGCCCCGGGCGGAGCCGGTCCGGAGCGCGGCGTCGATCCCTGGAGACAGACCCCGCCCTCGGAATCGGCCGGGCGGTGGCATGGCTTTCCCCAGGGCGTGCCGCCCGAGCGGTCCGCGATGGTCCGGCCGGGCTGGGGCGCCACGTGGAGGCCAGCGGGTGGCCACCCCCTGACCTGACGGGTGAGCGACCGTTCATCCCGGGTCTCGGCTTCGCCGTCGGGGGATCTCTGGGGGCGTCGAAGCCTCGTGTCCTTGTCGGGCGACTGCGGACGGGCCTCCACATGGAGATCACTAGCGGCGTCCGCCGGCCATCCGGAGTTCCCCGGCGGTCCCCTCCGGGATGGCTTCCCCGCATAGGGAGGCCGGGCGCATCGAAGGCGGGGTGTCCGTCCTCCAGGCTCGACGC
>JAEWAD010000133.1 GCA_023391905.1 Pseudomonadota bacterium
TCCTTGAGACGCTCGATCTCGTCCATCCGGGCCAGCAGCACGGTGCCGATCGCGGCGCCCTCGCGCACACGGACAATGACGAGCTCGGCGAGGGCGGCGTCGAGAGAGGTCAAGAGGTCGGCCGACAATGCCGTGGCCATATCCGGATCGTCCTCGGCCTCGACGGTCTCGAGAATGCCGCGGATGGAAAGGATACCGTCGAGCGTCGGCGGCGCGGCGTCGATCTGGCCGCCAACCCGGCGCACGAGGTCGAGCACCTGGCCGAGCAGTTCCTCGTTGACGCGGAGCGCCGAGACGCTGGTCTCGCGCTGCAGATTGAGGCCAATCTGGATGCTGCCGCGCTGCGCGGCCTTACCGACGCGCTCGCGCACCGGCTGGTCGAGATGATCGAAGCCGGGGGGCAGCCGCAGGCGGATGTCGAGGCCCTTGCCGTTGACGCTGCGCACTTCCCAGGTCCAGCGATAGCCGTGGCCGGAGCCGGCGGCCCGCGCGAATCCGGTCATGCTCGTCAACGCCATGAAATATCTCCCGGTCTCGCCCGCGCTTCGGAGCGGCGACAGTAATGCGCGCGCCGATAGCGCTCAAGGGCATGGACCGCTCTATCCGGCCGTCTCGCCGGCCGAATTGTCGCGATCGGCCGAGACGGGTGGCGGCGGCGCGACCGATTTGCTCTAGTGCCGCCCGAAGCGAGCCGGTGCCAGCGACGAAGGAGGTCCTGTTGCAGTCGATCCTGAAGTTCTCGTTGATCTCCCGCTATAGCGCACTCGCGCTTTGCATCGTGCTCGCGCTGCTGCTGCCGTTCATGCAGATCGACCGGCCGCTCAACCTCATCCTGTTCGCGGCCTTCACCGGACTGAGCGTGCTCGGTGTGTTCGACCTGATCCAGAGCCGTCACGCGATCACCCGCAACTATCCGGTAATCGGCCATCTGCGCTTCCTGTTCGAGGAAGTGCGGCCGGAGCTTCGCCAGTATCTGTTCGAATCGGATTCCGATCGCCTGCCCTTCTCCCGGTCCGAGCGGTCGCTCGTCTATCAGCGCGCCAAGAACGAGCCCGATCAGCGTCCGTTCGGCACGATCGTCGACACCTACGCCAATGGCTACGAGTTCATCGGTCACTCGGTTCGCCCGGCTCCGATCCAGGACCCCGCGAGCTTCCGCATCACCATCGGCAACGACCAGTGCGGCAAGCCCTACTCCGCCTCCGTGCTGAACATCTCGGCGATGAGCTTCGGAGCGCTGAGCGGCAACGCCATCATGGCGCTGAACAAGGGCGCCAAGCTCGGTGGCTTCGACCAGGACACGGGCGAAGGCTCGATCAGCCCCTATCACCGCCGCCATGGCGGCGATCTCGTCTGGCAGGTGGCATCCGGCTATTTCGGCTGCCGCAACCCGGACGGGACCTTCTCGGCCGAGAAGTTCGCCACCCAGGCGGCGGACGAGCAGGTCAAGATGATCGAGCTGAAGCTGAGCCAGGGCGCCAAGCCCGGCCATGGCGGCATCCTGCCCGCCAACAAGGTGAGCCCCGAGATTGCCGAAACGCGCGGTGTCCCCGAGGGGCGCGAATGCGTATCGCCGGCGGCGCACTCCGCCTTCTCGACACCGGTCGAGATGATGCAGTTCATCGCCCGCTTGCGCGAGCTATCGGGCGGCAAGCCGGTCGGCTTCAAGCTCGCCATCGGCCAGCCCTGGGAATTCATGGCGATCGTCAAGGCGATGCTGGAGACCGGCATCGTGCCCGACTTCGTCGTCGTCGACGGCTCGGAGGGCGGCACCGGCGCGGCGCCAGTGGAGCTCAGCGACCATGTCGGCGTGCCGATGCGCGAGGCGCTGCTCCTGGTGCACAACACGCTGGTCGGCGCGGGCCTCCGCCATCGCATCCGGATCGGCGTCGCCGGCAAGATCGTCTCGGCCTTCGACATCGCTGCGGTGCTGGCGATCGGTGCCGACTGGGTAAACTCGGCGCGCGGCTTCATGTTCGCCATCGGCTGCATCCAGTCGCGCAGCTGCCACACCAACAAGTGCCCGACCGGCGTCGCGACGCAGGATGCGCTGCGTCAGCGCGCCCTCGTCGTCGAGGACAAGGGCGAGCGCGTCGCGAGCTTCCACCGCAATTCCTTGCATGCACTGGCAGAGCTTCTCGCGGCGGCGGGTCTCGAACACCCGTCCGACCTCCGCCCGCACCATCTCGCCCGCCGCGTCAGCGCCAACGAGATCCGGCTCTATTCGACGCTCTTCCCCTACCTGGCCGAGGGAGAGTTGCTTCGCGACGACAACTCCCACCCCTTCTATCGCCAGTCCTGGACGCTCGCTTCGGCGGAGAGCTTCTCGATCCGGGGCGAGTTGCGCAGGGCCGGCTGAGGAGCGCCCGGCACCGAACGCGAACGCCTTCCCTTGACGGAAGCTGGCAAATCCGGCCTATGACGCGGGACTGATCATGCGTCGGGGGACGGCGGCGGGGCCCGCCCGAGACACATGTGTGCCCCAGCGGGAAGCGATCCATGAACACGCCCCAGCAAGGCTCCCACGCCGGCTCCTGCCTGTGCGGCGTGGTTCGCTACGCGGTCGAAGGCAACTTCCAGAGCTTCTTCCTGTGCCACTGCTCCCACTGCCGGAAGGACACCGGCTCGGCCCATGCCGCCAACCTGTTCTCGACGACGGCACGGCTCACCTGGCTATCGGGCGAGGACAGGGTCAAGACGTTCCGCCTGCCCGATTCACGGCATCAGCGGAGCTTCTGCTCCGAATGCGGCTCCGGGCTGCCCGGCCACCAGATGGACGGCGCATTGCTGGTGGTACCGGCCGGCAGTCTCGACGGCCCGGCCGGGATACGGCCGAACGCGCACATCTTCGTCGCGAGCCGCGCCGAGTGGGACGATCATCTCGAGGATGTTCCGCGCTGCGACGGCCTGCCCGGCTAGGACAGCCGCCGAATCACGTCCTGCCGCACTACGGCTTCGGTGCGGGCACCGGAGCGTCGCCGACGGCCTCGCCCTCGGGCGCGTCAGGATCCTCTTCCGCGTCACCCGGTCCGGCGCTCTGCCCGGCGGCCGAGGTGTCGCCCTTCGCCTTCTGCTCGGCCAGCCACTTGCGGTAGCGCGCCACGTTCTTGCGATGGTCGGCGTAGTTCTCGGCGAAGGCATGTCCGCCCGTGCCGTCGGCGACGAAGTAGAGATCCTTGGTGCGCGACGGATTGGCGGCGGCGGCGAGCGCCGCCTTGCCGGGATTGGCGATCGGGCCCTTGGGCAGGCCGGCGATCTTGTAGGTGTTGTAGTCGTTGACCGCGTCGAGATCGGACCGGCGGATCGGCGTGCCGGACGGCAGGCCGGAGCCGCCATAGATGCCGTAGATCACGGTCGGGTCGGACTGCAGGCGCATGTTCTTCTGCAGCCGGTTGATGAACACGGCGGCCACGCGGCTGCGCTCGTCGGCGATGCCCGTTTCCTTCTCGACGATCGAGGCGAGCGTGACCAGGTCTTCCTGCGTCTCGATCGGCAGGTCCTTGTCGCGGCTGTTCCAGACGGCGGTCATGACCCGCGCATGCTCACGCAGCATGCGATCGACGATGTTCTGCCGGCTGTCGCCGCGCGAATAGCGGTAGGTGTCGGGAAGAAGCGTCCCCTCCTCGGGGATCTCCTTGATCTCGCCGACCAGAACGGGATCCGAATTGAGCCGGTCGACGATCTGCCGGCTGGTCAGCCCCTCGGGAATCGAGACCGTGTAGAGGATCGCCTTGCCCTCGACCAGCGTGTTCATGATCTCGCGCATGCTCGAATGCGCCGCGATCAGATAGTCGCCGGATTTGAGGTCGTCCTGCAGGCGATAGGCGCGCACGCCGGCGATGAAGATCCACTTGGAGGAGATCAGCCCGCGCTCATGCAACTCCTCGGCGATCGCGCGAAGGCCAGTGCCGCGTTCGATGGAGACGGAGCGGGGCTGGTCGAAATGGCTCGCCTGCTCGAAGCGGAGCTTGCCGAAGAAGAAAAGACCGACGGCGCCGAGGACGCCCACGACGAGGATCGTCATGGCGAAATTCATCACGATGACGATCGGATGACGCGCCTGCTGCGAGCGCGGCGGCGGCGGCGGCACGCGCTCCGGACGGAGTGCATCGCCGGGGCTGCGGGGATTGATGCGATTGCCGAATTCGGTCGACCGGACATCGCCGGGATCGCCAGTCTGTTTGTCCTTGGCGCCCGGTTGGTTCGTGTCGTTCATCGCACCCTACTTCTTACCGTGACGACAGCGGGACACATCCCGCTGTCGAGAGGCGAACTGTATGGAGGATTATGGCGAAAGCGCGAAGCCGCGCTCTCAATCGGCATGCCGCCGGAAGACCAGGGAGGCGTTGGTGCCGCCGAAACCGAAGGAATTCGACAGGGCGACGTCGATCTTGCGCTTACGCGCAACCTTGGGGACAAGGTCGACCGCCGTTTCGACGGACGGATTGTCGAGGTTGATCGTCGGCGGCGCGACGTTGTCGCGAATCGCCAGCAGCGAATAGATCGCCTCGACGGCGCCGGCCGCGCCGAGCAGATGGCCGGTAGCCGACTTGGTCGAGGACATCGAGATCGACGATGCCGCGTCGCCGACGACGCGTTCGACGGCCTTCAGCTCGATGCCGTCCGCCATGGTCGACGTGCCGTGCGCGTTGACGTAGTCGATGTCGGCCGGCGTCAGGCCGGCGCGCTTCAGCGCCGCGACCATGCAGCGATAGGCGCCGTCACCATCCTCGGAAGGCGCGGTGATGTGATAGGCGTCACCGGACATGCCGTAGCCGATCACTTCGCCATAGATCTTTGCGCCGCGACGAATCGCGTGCTCACGCTCCTCGAGCACGACGATGCCCGAGCCCTCGCCCATGACGAAGCCGTCGCGGTCACGATCATACGGACGCGAAGCCTCTTCCGGGCGGTCGTTGAAACTGGTGGCCAGCGCCTTGCAGGCGGCGAAGCCCGCGAGCGCGATGCGGGAAACCGAACCCTCGGTGCCGCCGGCGATCATGACGTCGGCATCATCGAGCGCGATGAGACGCGCCGCGTCGCCGATCGCGTGCGAACCGGTCGAGCAGGCGGTGACGACGGAATGATTCGGACCCTTGAAGCCGTAGCGGATCGAGACCTGGCCGGAGGCGAGGTTGATCAGGCGGCCGGGAATGAAGAACGGGCTGATGCGACGCGGGCCCTTGTCGCGCAGCGTGAAGCCGGCCTCGACAATGCCCTGGATACCGCCGATGCCGGAGCCGATCAGCACGCCGGTGCGGATCTGGTCCTCATATTCGGTCGGCAGCCAGCCCGAATCATGGACGGCCTGGTCGGCAGCGGCCATGGCGAAGACGATGAAATCATCGACCTTGCGCTGGTCCTTCGGGTCCATCCAGTCGTCAGGATTGTACTTGCCGTCGGCCTTGTCGCCGCGCGGAATCAGGCAGGCGATCTGGGCCGGGAGGTCGTCGACCTGGAAGCTCGTGACCTTCTGGGCGCCGCTCTTGCTGGCAAGAATGTTCGCCCAATTGGCGTCGACGCCGCAACCGAGCGGCGTCACCATCCCCATCCCGGTTACAACGACACGTCTCATACCATTCCCCCGATCCGGACCCATATGGGCCCGGCCGTTTTAGTTGCGCTTACTGGATCGAACGAACGGCTATCAGCCGGCGTTCTTCTCGAGGAAGCTGACGGCGTCGCCGACGGTCAGGATCGTCTCGGCCGCATCGTCGGGGATCTCGACGCCGAACTCTTCTTCGAACGCCATGACCAGCTCGACCGTGTCCAGGCTGTCAGCGCCCAGATCGTCGATGAAGCTGGCGCCCTCGGTCACCTTGTCGGCCTCAACGCCGAGATGCTCGATGACGATCTTCTTAACCCGCTCAGCGATGTCGCTCATGTCTCAAAACCTCGATTGTTCTCTGTCTACTATTTCCGCGACTTCTCGCGCGCTGGAAACCCGGACGTATCGGCAATCCCCCGAAAACGCACCGCGATATCGTCACTAGTCTTCGGCGATCGTCAATCCACACTCACGCCACCGCAAAAAGCGGCAAAGACGCGGCCCTGATATTGCGCGGTCCTAACATAGTTTAAGAACCTTGACCAGACGCCGCGAAGGGGCGTGACACCCCATTCCAAGAGGTTTGCGCGAACGCAAATTCCTCAATTAGATCATAGCCATACCGCCGTTCACGTGCAGGGTTTGTCCCGTCACGTATGAAGCCTCGTCGGAGGCAAGGTAGACGACGGCGGCGGCAATGTCGTCGGCCGAGCCGAGACGCTTCGCCGGAACGCGCTCAAGCAGAGCCGCCCGAATCTTTTCGTTCAACGCGTCGGTCATCGCGGTTTCGATGAAACCGGGCGCGACGCAGTTGACGGTGACGTTGCGGCTGGCGACTTCCTGCGCCAGCGACTTCGACATCGCGATCAGCGCGGCCTTCGATGCCGTGTAGTTGCCCTGCCCCGCATTGCCGGTCACGGCGACGATCGACGTCATCGAGATGATGCGGCCGGTGCGGCGGCGCATCATGCCGCGCAGCGCGGCGCGCGTCAGCCGGAAGGCCGAGGTCAGGTTGACGTCGAGCACCTCCTGCCACGCCTCGTCGGAGAGACGGGCGAACAGCATGTCGCGCGTGATGCCGGCGTTGTTG
>JAEWAD010000184.1 GCA_023391905.1 Pseudomonadota bacterium
CTCGACGGCGACTGGGGCCTCGTCGAGAAGCATCTCGAGAAGAAGGTGAAGGACAAGGCCGCCGCCGGCGGCGCAGCCCTGTCCGACGTCGACGTGCTGCAGGCGACGCGCGATTCGGTACGCGCCATCATGATGATCCGCGCCTATCGCATGCGCGGTCACCTGCACGCCGATCTCGACCCGCTGCATCTGGCGACGGTCGGCGACCACGAGGAGCTGCATCCCTCGACCTACGGCTTCACCGAGGCCGACTACAACCGCAAGATCTTCATCGACAACGTCCTCGGGCTCGAGTTCGCCACCATCCCCGAGATGCTGGAGATCCTGAAGCGCACCTATTGCTCGACGCTCGGCGTCGAGTTCATGCACATTTCCGATCCGGCCGAGAAGGCCTGGATCCAGGAGCGCATCGAGGGCCCGGACAAGGCCATCACCTTCACGCCCGAGGGCAAGAAGGCGATCCTGAACAAGCTGATCGAGGCGGAAGGCTTCGAGAAGTTCCTGGACGTCAAGTTCACCGGCACCAAGCGCTTCGGCCTGGACGGCGGCGAGGGCCTGATCCCGGCGCTCGAGCAGATCATCAAGCGCGGCGGCAATCTCGGCGTGCATGAGATCGTCGTCGGCATGGCGCATCGCGGCCGCCTTAACGTCCACACCCAGGTGATGGGCAACCCGCACCGCGCGCTGTTCCACGAGTTCAAGGGCGGCTCCTATGCGCCCGACGACGTCGAGGGTTCCGGCGACGTGAAGTACCATCTCGGTGCTTCCTCGGACCGCGCCTTCGACGGCAACGAGGTCCATCTCTCGCTGACCGCCAATCCGTCGCATCTCGAGATCGTCGATCCCGTCGTGCTCGGCAAGGCGCGCGCCAAGCAGGACCTGCACAAGGACTACATCCGCACCGGCACGCTGCCGCTGCTGATCCATGGCGACGCGGCCTTCGCCGGCCAGGGCGTGGTGGCGGAGTGCTTCGGCCTGTCGGGCCTGAAGGGCCACCGCACCGGCGGCTCGATCCACTTCATCGTCAACAACCAGATCGGCTTCACGACGAATCCGCGCTTCTCGCGCTCGTCGCCCTATCCGTCCGACGTCGCCAAGATGATCGAGGCGCCGATCTTCCACGTGAACGGCGATGATCCGGAAGCGGTCGTCTTCGCCGCCAAGATCGCGATCGAGTTCCGGCAGAAGTTCCACAAGCCGGTCGTCATCGACATGTTCTGCTACCGTCGCTTCGGCCACAACGAAGGCGACGAGCCGGGCTTCACCCAGCCGCTGATGTACAAGAACATCCGCAGCCATCCGGCGATCGTCGAGATCTACTCGTCGAAGCTGATCGCCGAGGGCCTGATGACTTCCGAGGAAGTCGAGGCGGCGAAGGCTGCCTGGCGTTCGCGCCTGGAGGTCGAGTTCGAGGCCGGCCAGTCCTACAAGCCGAACAAGGCCGACTGGCTCGACGGCGCCTGGGCGGGCCTCAAGGCGGCCGCCGCCGACGACGAGCCGCGCCGCGGCAAGACCGGCGTCGAGATGGATACGCTGAAGGCGCTCGGCGCCAAGCTGACCGACGTGCCGGCGGACTTCCACGTCCACCGCACCGTCCAGCGCTTCCTCGACAACCGCAAGAAGGCGATCGAGAGCGGCAACGGCATCGACTGGGCGACCGCCGAGGCGCTCGCCTTCGCGACGCTCGCCAATGAAGGCCATCCGATCCGCCTGTCGGGTCAGGACTGCGAGCGCGGCACGTTCTCGCAGCGCCATTCCGTGCTCTACGACCAGGAGAACGAGGAGCGCTTCATCCCGCTCAACAATCTCCGCGAGGGCCAGGCCCGCTACGAGGTCATCAACTCGATGCTCTCGGAAGAGGCGGTGCTCGGCTTCGAGTACGGCTACTCGCTGTCGGAGCCGAATGCGCTGACGCTCTGGGAGGCCCAGTTCGGCGACTTCGCCAACGGCGCCCAGGTCGTGTTCGACCAGTTCATCTCGTCGGGCGAGCGCAAGTGGCTGCGCATGTCGGGCCTCGTCTGCCTGCTGCCGCATGGCTATGAGGGCCAGGGTCCGGAGCATTCCTCGGCCCGCCTCGAGCGCTTCCTGCAGATGTGCGCGGAAGACAACATGCAGGTCGCCAACGTCACGACGCCGGCGAACTACTTCCACATCCTGCGCCGGCAGCTGAAGCGCGACATCCGCAAGCCGCTGATCCTGATGACGCCGAAGTCGCTGCTGCGCCACAAGCGCGCCGTGTCGACGCTGGCCCAGCTCGGTCCGGATTCGTCGTTCCACCGCCTGCTGTGGGACGACGCCGAGTTCCTCAAGGACGAGCCGATCAAGCTGGTGGCCGACGAGCGCATGCGCCGCGTCGTGCTCTGCACCGGCAAGGTCTATTACGACCTCTACGAGGAGCGCGAGAAGCGCGGCATCAACGACGTCTATCTCCTGCGTGTCGAGCAGCTCTATCCGTTCCCGCTCAAGGCGCTGGTCCAGGAGCTCTCGCGCTTCAAGAACGCCGAGATCGTCTGGTGCCAGGAAGAGCCGAAGAACATGGGCTCCTGGTCGCATGTCGACCCGTATCTGGAGTGGGTGCTCGGCCAGGTTGGCGGCAAGTCGACCCGCGCCCGCTACACCGGCCGCCCGGCTTCGGCGGCGACAGCGACGGGCCTGATGTCCAAGCATCTCGCCCAGCTGAACGCCTTCCTCGAAGACGCGCTCGGATAAAGATCCCGGCCGGCGCCTTGCGGCGCCGGCCATTTCCGCAATTCATCAAGAACGTCCACCCAAGTTCGAACGGTAAGAGACCAAGCCATGGCAACCGAAATCCGCGTCCCGACCCTCGGCGAGTCCGTGACCGAGGCGACGATTGGACGGTGGTTCAAGAAAGTCGGCGAGGCCGTCGCGGCCGATGAGCCGGTGGTCGAGCTCGAGACCGACAAGGTCACCATCGAGGTTCCCGCGCCGACCGCCGGCGTGATCGAGGCCGTTGCCGCCAAGGATGGCGACACCGTCGGCGTCGGCGCGCTGCTGGGCACGATCGCCGCCGGCGCCGGTGCTGCCGCCGCGCCCGCCAAGGCCGAGGCCCCGAAG
>JAEWAD010000399.1 GCA_023391905.1 Pseudomonadota bacterium
AGACCTGTCTTCCGGCGATCTCAATCTGTCGGGGCGGTCGGGGCGACGGTTCAATGGCCGCCGCCACCACCGGCCGGAGCCGCCTGGGGCTTCTGCGCCAGCGGTACGAGCAGGACGATCAGGCCGAACAGGACGGCCAGCACCAGGAAGACGTCCGAAAAGGCCATCACGAGCGCCTCGCGCTTGACCATCTGGGTCAGGGTCTTGAGGGCGGCGAGGTGGGCGTCCGTGCCGAGCGTGGCGAAGCCCTTGGTCATCATGTCGAGCCGTTCCGTCGCCGCCTCGCGCCCCCACTGCACCTGCTCATGCAGGCGGGTGATGTGCAGGTCCCAGCGCTTGTTCAGGATCGTCGTGATGACGGCGAGCCCGACCGCGCCGCCGAGATTGCGGGTCAGGTTGAACAGGCCCGAGGCGTTCTTCATCCGCTCGGGCGGCAGCGTGCCGAGCGCCAGCATGGACACCGGCATCATCGACGTCATCAGCGCGACGCCGCGCATGGCCTGTGGGATGAACAGCTCGTTGAAGGCCCAGTCCTTGGTGATTGGCACCAGCTCGAGACAGGAAATCGCGAACAGCGTCAGGCCGAACCCCATCATGATGCGCGGGTCCATCTTCTGGCCGAGCCGGCCGACGATGGGCGCGGTCATCATCATGAACAGGCCGGTGACGAACATCGTCTCGCCGATCTGCAGCGAGTCGTAGCCGCGCACCCGCGCCAGATAGACCGGGTAGAGATAGACGAGGCCATAGAGCCCGACGCCGAGCATGAACGAGAACAGCGCGCCGGTCGCGAAGTTGCGGTTCTGGAAGGCGCGCACGTCGACGATCGGTTCGCGCGCGGTCAGCGCGCGCCAGAAGAACAGGATGCCGGCCACGACCGTGACGACGGCCAGGATGGCGATCGCCTCGTCCTGGAACCAGTCGTTGGCGGAGCCTTCCTCGAGCACGTATTCGAGGCTGCCGAGGAACGCCGCGAGCGTGATCAGGCCGAAATAGTCGAAATGCTGCAGGAGCTTGAAGTTCGGCTTGTCCCAGTCGACGAAGGCCAGCACGCCGAGCGTCACGAAGATGCCCGGGATGACGTTGATCAGGAACAGCCAGTGCCAGGAGAACAGGTTGGTCAGGTAACCGCCGATCGTCGGGCCGACGGTCGGTGCCAGCGTCGCGATCAGGCCGACGATGGCCGAGACCATGGCGCGGCGATTGGGCGGGAAGATCGTGAAGGCAGCCGCGAACACGGCCGGGATCATGCCGCCGCCGATGAAGCCCTGCGCGGCGCGCCAGGCGATCATCTCGCCGATCGAGCTCGACGTCGCGCAGCCGATCGAGGTGATGGTGAAGCCACCGGCGGCGATGGCGAAGAGATAGCGGGTGGAGAGGGCGCGGCCGAGGAAGCCCGACAGCGGGATCATGATGATCTCGGCGATCAGGTAGGCCGTCTGGACCCAGGAGATCTCCTGGGCGCTGGCGGAAAGGCCTGCCTGGATCTCGGTCAGCGACGAGGAGACGATCTGGATGTCGAGGATCGCCATGAACATGCCGACGGCCATGGCGACGAAGCCGAGCATGCGGCGCGGCGTCATCTCGGGCAAGGCGGGCGACTGCTGGGGACCGGCCATCATCGTCTCCTGGGGCAAGGCCCCGAAATCACAGGCCCGGATGGCCTGGCGGCGTCACGGCCGTGCGACGACGGTCGGGTGGATCGAGAGGGGCGGGCGAACCGGTAGGGACGGTTGGCCCGTCCCCTCTCGAGGCCTCCCCGCGAGGGGGAGACGTCTGGTGGCATCAGGGAGCGGCGGCGACCACCGGGTGCTCGCCGGTGCGGCTGTCGATGTCGACGACAACCGAGAGGCCCGGACGCAGATGGCCCTTGGCGGCCTCCTCGGCCGGGATGCGGATCCGGACCGGCACGCGCTGGGTGATCTTGGTGAAGTTGCCGGTGGCGTTGTCGGGCGGCAGCAGGCTGAACACGGCGCCGGAGGCCGGCGCGACGCTCTCGACCGTGCCGAGGATCGGCTTTTCGTCGAAGGCGTCGACGCTGATGCTGGCCGTCGCGCCCGGCTGGATCCGGCCGAGCTGCGTTTCCTTGAAGTTGGCGTCGACATAGACGTCCTGTAGCGGCACGACGGCGAGCAGGCGCTGGCCGGTCGCGACATACTGGCCCGGCTGGACGGCGCGGTTGCCGACGACGCCGTCGAACGGCGCGCGGACGACCATGTGCTCGAGGTCGAGCTTCTTCTGGTCGAGGGTCGTCCGGTCCTGGTCAAGCGCGCGCTCGGCTTCGGTGCGCTGCGCCTCCAGCACCGCGACATTGGCCTCGGCCGTCTGCAGTCCCGCCTTGGCGGACTGGACGTTCGCCGCGGTCTTGTCGCGGGTCGCCTTCGCCTGCTGCAGCGCCTGCTGGGTCGCGAACTGGTTCTTGGCGAGCGCCGTGGCGCGTTCGAGATCGGCGACGGCCAACTCAGCGTCGGCGTTGGCGACCGTGATCGCCGTCTGCGCCTGCGCGACGCTGGCGCGGCCGGCCTCGATCTGCCGGTCGATCCGCGCGATCGCCGCCTGCTGCGCCGCGACGAGGTTTTCCGCCGCTGTGACCGCGAGCTTCTGGTCGGAATCGTCGAGATAGACGAGCGGATCACCCGTCTTCACGGCGGTGTTGTTGGCGACGGCGACCTCGGTCACGTAGCCAGCGAGGCGCGGAGCGACGGTCGAGGTGTCGGCGCCGACATAGGCGTCGTCGGTCGAGACCATGAAGCGGCCGACCGTCCACCACTCATGACCGTAGTAGCTGCCGGCCGCGATGGCGGCAACGGCGACAGTCAGGAGCAGAAACCGCCGCCGCCCACCGCGTTTGGCCGGGGGTGGGGCAGGTGCGGCCTTGGCCTCGCTCACGGGGCCGGGCGACGGGGAGCGCTCGGCGACTGGCGCGGCCGCGGGCGGCGGCGGTGTGGCTTCGGCGCCCTGGCGCTGGAAGGGTTCCAGCTCCGAAACGCCGGTATCGTCGGAATTATCGATCAGTGCGACCTTCGCCATGACTTGTCTCCAGTCCGCGGCGCCGGAAAAATCTTTTGACCGAACGGTTCGGTCAGAGGCGCTTGAATTAGACCTGTCGAACGGCTAAATCAAGATCGAACTGAACGGTTCGGTCAAAAAATGTGCGCCGCCGTATGAGCATCACCGCGCGATTGGATCGAGGGCCGCTTTCTTGGTAGTTTTGAACGGTAATAGTTCCGATCTGATTCAGAGCCTGTAGAACGGCCGGCGGAACGTAGCTTTAGGGGAGTAGAGTCGTGTCATTCGTAGATGCTCCGCGCGCTGTCGACGAGAGCGGGGCGGGGCAGGATCCACGCAAGCGCGAGCAGATCATGCGTGGCGCCAGTCAGGTCTTTCTGGAGAAAGGCTTCGACGCTGCCAGCATGAACGATATCGCGCGCGCGGCCGGCGTCTCGAAGGGCACCCTCTATGTCTATTTCGCCAACAAGGAGCGCCTTTTCGTCGAGCTGATCTCCTCGGAGAAGCGCGAGGAGCTGTTCCGTGTCGTGAAGCTCGACTTCGACGATCATGACGTCGAGGCGGTCCTGAAGAAGTTCGGCCGCGAACTTTGCGAGATCCTGACCCGGCCCTATTACGTGAAGGCGATGCGGTCGGTCTTCTCGATCATCAATCGCATGCCGGAGATCGGCGTCGAATTCTATTCGAACGGTCCGGCGCTCTGCACGGAACTGCTTCGCCAGTATCTCGATGCCCAGACGAAGGCCGGCGTGCTCGAGATCGAGGATTGCCCGCTGGCGGCGCAGCAATTCGTGGAGCTGTCGCAGAGCGGCACGATGCGCCGCGTTCTGTTCGGAGTGAGCGAAAGCCCGGACGAGCAGGAGATCGGCCGTCGCGTCGACAGCGCCGTTCACATCTTCCTGAAGGCCTACAAGGCCCCGGTGCCCGCTTCCGTCGGCTGACGGGCGGGATCGGGGCGGCGCTCGGCCGCCCCGGAATGCGACTAGCGCACGACGACCTTGGTGCCGATCGGTACGCGCGAATAGAGATCGCTGACGTCGGCATTGACCAGGCGGATGCAGCCCGACGACACGTTGTGGCCGATCGTCCAGGGCTCGCTGGTGCCGTGGATGCGGAAGATCGTGTCCTTGCCGCCGCGATAGAGATACATGGCGCGGGCGCCGAGCGGGTTCTTCGGGCCGCCTTCCATATAGGCCGGCAGGATGCGGCCCTTGGCGCGCTCGCGGGCCCGCATCGAGGCCGGCGGCGTCCAGCCGGGCCACTCGGCCTTGCGGCCGATCGTGACATTGCCCTTCCAGCCGAAGCCCTCGCGACCGACGCCGACGCCGTAGCGCATCGCCTTGCCGTTGCCTTCGACCAGATACAGGAACTTCTCGTCCGAATGGATGACGATGGTGCCGGGCTTCTCGTTGGTGTTGTAGCGCACGCGCTGGCGCTGGTACTTCTGGGGAAGGGTGGAGCCGGGGCCGGAGGCCTGCGGGCGGAAATTGTCGCTGCCCTGGAACAGCATCTTGAAGAAGTTCTCGGCGTGCGCGGTGCCGCCACCGGAGAACGAGACCGCTCCGGCGAGGAGCGTGGCTGCCAAGGCGCGTTTGAGATTCATGGAGTCCCCCATAAGTCGATCGCGCGGTGCGGCGCGGATCCTGAATATACGCACGATAGAATCGCAGTCTTCCTCCGGCAACCTTCGTGGGAATCACGGGGCCGTGATTGTGAACGCGATCACAGAGCCTGCATTGTCGATAGCGCTCATTAATGTTCGGTAACGCGGCGGCAATCACGTCGTCAGGCGGCCGTCGCGATAGTGACCCGGATAAACAGGCGACCTGCGCTGTCTGGAGAACTACATGCGCAAGCTCAAATCGGCGCTGGCGACGGTCCTCAGGATCGCGCTTCCCTATTTCCGCTCATCCGAGATGTGGATCGCCCTCGGCCTGCTCGGCGTCGTCGTCGGGCTCCGCCTGTTCAATGTCTGGCTGGACGTCAAGTTCAACTATTGGAACAACGACTTCTACACGGCGCTGCAGAAGAAGGACTGGCCGACCTTCTTCTACCAGATGTTCGTCGTGTTCTCGTGGATCGCCGGTCTGACGATCATAACGACCGTCTACCAGATCTACTTCGCGCAATGGCTGCAGATCCGCTGGCGCAACTGGCTGACCCATCGTTATCTGGACGGCTGGATGTCGCACGGCACGCACTATCGCATGCGGCTCGCCGGGAACCCGGCCGACAACCCCGATCAGCGCATCTCGGAGGATACCGACCGTTTCACCGACGGCTTCCTGTCGATTGGCGTGGCGCTGCTCGGCCAGATCGTCACGCTGGTCACCTTCGTCTTCATCCTCTGGAGCCTGTCGGCGGAAGCGCCGCTGATCATCTTCGGCCAACCCTATGCCATTCCCGGCTATCTGGTCTGGCTGGCGCTCGGCTACGCCATCATCGGCACGGCGCTGACGCACTGGATCGGCAAGCCCCTGGTGGCGCTCAACTTTCAGCAGCAGCGCTACGAGGCTGATTTCCGCTTCGCGCTCGTCCGTCTGCGCGAGAATGCCGAGCAGGTGGCGCTGCTGAAGGGCGAGCCTGCCGAACGCGTCGAGCTCGACCGTCGCTTCGGCTCGGTCCTGCGGAATTTCTATCAGATCATGAGCCGGACCAAGCGGCTGACGTTCCTCACCGCCGGCTACAACCAGCTCGCGGTGATCTTCCCCTTCATTCTGATCAGCCCCCTCTATTTCGCCGGCACGATCGAGCTCGGCGGACTGACGCAGGTCGCCTCGGCGTTCGGGACGGTGCAGGCGGCGCTGTCCTTCTTCGTCACGGCCTATTCGACCCTGGCTGCGTGGAAGGCGGTGGTCGATCGCCTCGACGGCTTCGAACACGCCATCGCGCATGCCGAGGATCTGGAGAAGGCCGGTCCGGCGCTGGAGGAGGACGGAAGGGAGGCCGCGCTTGTGATCCAGGATCTGGCGGTTCGGCTCCCCGATGGGCGGGAGATCGTCCAGGTTCCGGAGCTGCGGGTCGAGCCGCGTCAGCGCGTGCTGGTCGCGGGCCCCTCCGGGTCCGGCAAGACGAGCCGGTTCCGGGCTCTCGGCGGCGTCTGGCCGTTCGGGGACGGCGCGATTCATATCCCGCAGGGCGCCAATCTGCTGATCCTGCCGCAGGACGCCTACATGCCGCTCGGCAGCATCCGGGGCGCGCTCGCCTATCCCGAACCGGCCGAGACGGTTTCGACCGAGCGGGCGGCGGATGTTCTCGCGGCAGTGGGGTTGTCGCGCCTCGTCCCGCATCTCGACGAGGACGCGCATTGGGGCAACCGTCTCTCGGGCGGCGAGCAGCAGCGCGTGGCGATCGCCCGCGCCATCCTGGCGGGGCCGGACTGGCTGCTGCTGGACGAGGCGACGAGCGCGCTCGATGAGAAGGCCGAGGCGGCGGCCTATGACCTGATCCGGGCACGACTGCCTGGCGCCACCGTGATTTCCATCGGCCATCGCTCCAGCCTGACCCGCCTGCATGACCGCTTTCTCGAGTTGGTCGAGAACAGTGGCGGCAGTCATGTCCTGGTCGAGCGGGCGGAGCCGACGCTGGTGCCCGCCTGAAATATCGTTCTGCGATCCGGACAATCATTGGAATTGTCTCTCCTCGCTGAACGGTGTGTCGTTCACTGGCTATATTTCGAGACTCCATCGCCTGCGGTAGGCTCTTCGCCAGATAGTCTCAAGGGCCCGTCGGGCGATTGGAGAATGGCATGACCGATACGACTTCCGAGAAGTTGATTGTGCCCGCCTTTGGCGGGATCTACTCGGCCACCCCGGTGTTCGAAGCGCTGCTGCGCTTCGTCGTCGGCTTCTGGCTGGTTCCGCATGGCGCGCAGAAACTGTTCGGCCTGTTCGGCGGCGGCGGCATTTCCGGCACCGCCGGCTTCTTCAGCCAGATCGGCCTCGAGCCGGCCGTGCTGATGGCGACGCTTGCCGGCGCCGGCGAGTTCTTCGGCGGCCTGCTTCTCGCGATCGGCTTCCTGACCCGCCCGGCGGCGCTGGTTTCGGCCGTCATCCTGGCGGTTGCGACGCTGACCGTGCATCTCGGCAACGGCTTCTTCATGTCGAATGGCGGCTTCGAGTTCGCCTCGCTCTGGTTCTTCGCGGCCCTCTACTTCGTCTTCAAGGGCGGCAACGAGTATTCGGTCGACGCCAAGCTCGGTCGCGCCTTCTGAGCCGACCGCTCATCATGATGTGGAAAAGGCCGCCTCCGGGCGGCCTTTTGCTATGGAGCGTCATTGGCGCGTGAGGTTGCCCGTTCAAGGTCGATGCGGTACGAAACCGCCGCTGGACACGGTACGTTTTGTGCCGGTTGAAGCGGTACGACTGGTATCGCGTGAGAGACGGGATCGACGACATGGCCGAGAAAGACAAGACGAACGCCTTGAAGGCGCGCCTGCCGCGTGGGCTCGTCGATCGCCATGCCGGCGCGATCAAGACGACCGACCGCATGCTCGCCACGATTCGCGGCGTCTACGAGCTCTATGGCTTCGAGCCGGTCGAGACGCCCCTCATCGAGTACACGGATACGCTCGGCAAGTTCCTGCCCGACCAGGACCGCCCCAACGAGGGCGTCTTCTCGTTCCAGGACGATGACGAGCAGTGGCTGAGCCTGCGCTATGACCTGACGGCTCCGCTCGCCCGCTACGTCGCCGAGAACTTCGACAAGCTGCCGAAGCCCTATCGCAGCTACCGCAATGGCTGGGTGTTCCGTAACGAGAAGCCGGGCCCGGGCCGCTTCCGCCAGTTCATGCAGTTCGACGCGGATACGGTCGGCGCGGCGTCGCCCGCCGCGGATGCCGAGATGTGCATGATGATGGCCGACACGATCGAGGCCCTCGGCATCGCGCGCGGCGACTACGTCATCCGCGTCAACAATCGCAAGGTGCTCGACGGCGTGATGGAGGCGATCGGCCTCGCCGGCGACGAGAACGCCGGCAAGCGCCTCACCGTGCTGCGCGCCATCGACAAGCTCGACAAGTTCGGCCCCGAGGGCGTCAAGCTGCTGCTCGGCGAGGGCCGCAAGGATGAAAGCGGCGACTTCACCAAGGGCGCGGGCCTGGACGAGGCCGGCGTCGAGACGGTGCTGCAGTATGTCGCCGCGCAGTCGAGCGTCGGCAACGAGGCGACGGTCGCCAGCATTCGCGAGCACATCGAACTCGGCCCGTCCGGCATCGACGGCCTGAACGAACTCGACCAGATCGCCGGGATCACCACGGCGGCCGGCTATGCCGATCGGATCAAGATCGATCCCTCGGTCGTGCGCGGCCTTGAATACTACACCGGCCCGGTCTTCGAGGCCGAGCTGCTGTTCGAGACCGTCAACGAGAAGGGCGAGCCGGCCCGCTTCGGCTCCGTTGGTGGCGGCGGTCGCTATGACGGGCTGGTCGGTCGCTTCCGCAGCGAGCCGGTCCCGGCCACCGGCTTCTCCATCGGCGTTTCGCGCCTGATGGCGGCGCTGACGGCGCTCGGCAAGATCTCCGACGAAGACGAGGTCGGCCCTGTCGTCGTGACGATCTTCGATCGCGATCGCGTCGGCGAGTACCAGAAGATGGTCAAGGACCTGCGCGACGCCGGCATCCGCGCCGAGCTCTATCTCGGCGGCTCCGGCCCGAAGGCGCAGCTGAAATACGCCGACAAGCGCAATGCGCCCTGCGTCGTCATCCAGGGCGGTGACGAAAAGGAGAAGGGTGTCGTCCAGGTCAAGGATCTGGCGCTCGGCAAGCAGATGTCGGCCGAGATCTCCGACAACGCCACCTGGCGCGAGGCGCGGCCGGCCCAGGTCGAGGTACCGGAGGCGGATCTGGTCGCAACGGTGCGCGAGATCCTCGCGCGGCAAGCGGGGTAAGCGACATGGTCGACACGACGCAACTGCGGGTTCTTCTCTCTGAGGCGGGCTACCGCTTCGTCGAGCCGCCGATCGTCTCGGACGCCGACGTCTTCCTCGACGTGGCAGGCGAGGACCTGCGCCGCCGTCTCTATCTGACGACGAGCGCCGACGGGCGCGAGCAGTGCCTGCGGCCGGAATTCACCATTCCGGTCTGCCTGCAGCATCTCGCCATGGGCGATGCGCATCGCGCCGCCGACTATGCCTATCTCGGTCCCGTCTTCCGCCAGCGGCCCGGCGGCGCGAATGGCGAGTTCCTGCAGGCCGGCATCGAATCCCTCGGCCGCACCGACCGCATCACGGCCGACGCCGACGTGCTGGCGCTGGCGCTCGACGCGGTCCGGCTCTACGGCCTCGACGAGCCGATCGTCCGGATCGGCGATTCCATGCTGTTCGCCGCCGTGATCGAGCAACTCGGCATCGCCGCCGTCTGGAAGCGTCGCCTGGCGCGCGCCTTCGGCGACCGCGCCCGGCTCGACGCCACCATCCAGCGTCTTTCGGGCGGCGATGCCGCGGAGGCGCCCGCCCATGCGGGCTTCCTCGCGGCACTGGACGGTACCGACCATGCCGCTGCGCATCGCATCGTCGAGGATCTGCTGTCGATCGCCGGTATCCGCGCGGTTGGCGGCCGGTCTGCCGGCGAGATCGCCGATCGCTTCCTCGAGCAGTCGGCGCTGGCCGCCGGCGGCGGTCTCGACGCGCGGGCCCAGGCCGTGCTCGGGCGCTTCCTGTCGATCGTCGGCAAGCCGATGGCGGTGCTCGACGATCTGAAGGCGCTCGCGGTCGAGGAAAAGCTCGCCATCGACGACAGCATCGAGGGCTTCGAGAAGCGCGCCGAAGGGCTGGCGCGGCGCGGCATTGATCTGGAGCGGCTCGACTTCGCCGCCGATTTCGGCCGCCGCCTCGATTATTATTCGGGCTTTGTGTTCGAGATCTACGACAAGGCGCTGCCGGCCGGCCAGCAGGTGGTCGGTGGTGGCCGCTACGACCGGCTGATGCCGCTGCTTGGTGCCAAGTCGACGGTGCCCGCCGTCGGCTTCGCCCTCTGGCTCGATCGCGTGAAGGAAGTGACGGCATGACCGACGCCCCGCTCGTTCTCGCCGTCCCCTCCAAGGGGCGGCTGCAGGAAAACGCCAACGCCTTCTTCGCCCGCGCCGGCCTGCCCGTCGTGCAGGAGGGCAGCGCCCGCAGCTATCGCGGCCGCATCGGCGGCTTGCCCGACGTCGAGGTCGCCTTCCTGTCGGCGTCCGAGATCACGCGCGAGCTGGCCGCCGGTTCGGTCCATCTCGGCATCACCGGCCGCGATCTGGTCGAGGAAGAGGTTTCCGATTTCGCGGAACGGCTCGACCTCGTCCTGCCGCTCGGCTTCGGCCACGCCGATGTCGTGGTCGCCGTGCCCGAGGCCTGGATCGACGTGCGCTGCATGGCCGATCTCGACGACGTGGCGGCGGATTTCCGCGCCCGGCACGGCCGCTGGCTCACCGTCGCGACGAAATACGTCAACCTGACCCGCCGCTTCTTCACGCAGCACGGCATCGCCGATTATCGCATCGTCGAGAGCCTCGGCGCGACCGAGGGCGCGCCGGCATCGGGCGCCGCCGACCTGATCGTCGACATCACCTCGACCGGCTCGACGC
>JAEWAD010000289.1 GCA_023391905.1 Pseudomonadota bacterium
ACGAGGTGTCGGGAGAGGGGCTCAGCTCGCCTCGGCGAGCCGCGCCAGAGCCTGCACCTTGCCGCGATCTTCGAAATCGGCGAGGCGGGTCGGGTATTCGCCGGTGAAGCAGGCGTCGCAGAATTGCGGTGCGCTGCCGTCGCGCTTCGCCTCGCCGACGGCGCGGTAGAGGCCGTCGATCGACAGGAAGGCGAGGCTGTCGGCCTTGATGTAGTCGGCCATCTCCTGCACCGTCATGTGCGAGGCGATCAGCTTCGCCTTCTCCGGCGTGTTGACGCCGTAGAAGCAGGAATCCGTCGTCGGCGGGCTGGCGATGCGCATGTGCACCTCGGCCGCGCCGGCGTCGCGCACCATCTGGACGATCTTCATCGAGGTGGTGCCGCGGACGATCGAATCGTCAACCAGCACGACCCGCTTGCCGGCGATCACGTCCATGTTGGCGTTGTGCTTGAGCTTGACGCCCATGTGGCGGATCGCGTCGGTCGGCTCGATGAAGGTGCGGCCGACATAGTGGTTGCGGATGATGCCGAGGTCGAACGGTATGCCGGCGGCCTCCGCATAGCCAATCGCCGCGGGCACGCCGGAATCCGGCACCGGCACGATCACGTCGGCCTCGATGCCGCTTTCGCGCGCCAGCTCGGCGCCGATCCGCTTGCGGACCTGGTAGACGCCGCGGCCGTCGACGGAGGAATCCGGACGGGCGAAATAGACATATTCGAACATACAGAAGCGCGAACGCTGGCGCTCGAACGGGAAGAAGGTCTCGATGCCCTCGTCGGTGATGATCACCACTTCGCCGGGCTCGACGTCGCGCACATAGCTGGCGCCGATGATGTCGAGCGCGCAAGTCTCCGAGGCGAGAATATGGGCGTCCTCGAGCTTGCCGAGCACGAGGGGGCGAACGCCGAGCGGATCGCGGCAGCCCATCATCTTCTTCTCGGACAGCGCCACCAGCGAATAGGCGCCCTCGATACGGCGGATCGCGTCGATGAAGCGGTCGAGCAGCTGGCCGTGGATCGACGTGGCGATCAGATGGATGATCGTCTCGGTATCCGAGGTCGACTGGAACAGCGAGCCGCGGCGCTGCAGCTCGCGCTTCAGCGTCATCGCGTTGGTGAGATTGCCATTGTGGGCGACGGCGAAGCCGCCTCCGGCGAATTCCGCGAACATCGGCTGCACGTTGCGCAGGCCGACACCGCCGGTCGTCGCATAGCGGTTGTGGCCAATGGCGCGCCGTCCCGGCAGGCGGTCGATCACGGTCTTGCGGGTGAAGTTGTCGCCGACGAGGCCCATGTGGCGCTCGATCGAGAACTGGCGACCGTCATGGGCGGCGATGCCGGCGGCCTCCTGGCCGCGATGCTGGAGCGCATGCAGGCCGAGCGCCGTCAGCGCCGCGGCATCGTCATGCCCGAAGATGCCGAAGACGCCGCACTCCTCGCGGAGATGGTCGTCGTCCGAGTCCATCGGCAGCATCGAGAAATCGTTCATTTCCGGTCCTCATAACCTGAAAGGCGCCCCGTGCGAGAGCGCCTCAGGGATTGGTGGTTCCCCCGGTCATTCCGGTCTTCCGGCTATTGCTCCGGTCCATCGGCCGGCGCTTCGCCGCTATTGTCGAACAGGTCGTCGAGGCCCTTGCGTTCCTCGGTTCCATAGTTCGGCGTCGCCTGTTGCGGCGCGCCGGGCTGCTGGGCGGCCGGGGCGCCGGCTTCTGGCGCGTCTTCCGCCGGTGCCTCGGTCGGGGCGGCCGCATCCTCGCTGCCGCCGTGCAGCCGGTCCTGTATGGTCTTCTCGATGTCCTCAGGCAAGGCCGCGACCAGCCTGTCGGCCAGAGACTTCAACATAGGAGCGCTTTGCGCATCCGCAACCCATGCCGGCTGGCGGTCGGACAGGATCCAGGACAGGAACGCGAAGGCGATCACGACCAGCAGCACGCCGCGCGCGAGGCCGAAGAGGAAGCCGAGGATGCGGTCGAGCAGGCCGACGCGGCTGTCGATCACGAAATCGGAGATCTTCATCGCGATGTAGCTCGCGATGATCAGCGCGACGAAGAAGATGCCGGCGGCGGCGGCGATGATCGCCACGTTCTTGTTGGCGATATAGGGCTCAACGAAGGGAAGCAGCGACTTGTAGAAGAAGAACGCGGCCGCGGCTGCCAGAACCCAGGACGCCACCGACAGGACTTCACGGACGAAGCCGCGCACCATGGCCAGCATGGCCGAGATCAGCACGACCACAAACACAACACCGTCGAGAATCGTGACCGGCATTCCTATGATGACCCCTTCAGCGCTGCCCCAAGCCTGCGGTTTAGCCCGTCACGCTCACGAATCCAATGCCTCATCGGCCACAGTCTGGCGGCGTCGTTCGGCCTGGTCGGGCACGGCGCGGCGCTCGGGCCTCGTGCCGGAAGCCGCGATCGTCGCGACCAGGGCGGTCAACTGGTCGATCCCCTGGAGTCCGGAACCGACGCCGGCATCCTTGTCGATCGAGGTGGCGGGCATCACGGCCCGCGCAAAACCAAGCTTTTGCGCCTCTTTCAGCCGCTGCGACGCCTGGGAAACCGGCCGCACCGCCCCGGAAAGGCTGACTTCGCCGAAATAGACGCAATCGGCCGGCAGGGCAATACCGGAGAGCGAGGAGACGAGCGCCGCGGCGACGGCGAGATCCGCAGCCGGCTCGGTAATTTTCAGTCCGCCGGCGACGGCGAGATAGACGTCGTTCGGACCGAGCTTCACGCCGCAATGCGATTCGAGCACCGCGATCACCATGGACAGGCGTCCGGAGTCCCAGCCGACGACGGCGCGGCGCGGCGTGCCGA
>JAEWAD010000386.1 GCA_023391905.1 Pseudomonadota bacterium
CTGCTGCTCTGACGAAGGACCGGCGCGCCGTCAGCGGCGCGCCGCCTCGCGACCCGAGAGAAGCAACAAGACCAGGATCAGCGTTCCGAACAGGATACTGCGCCAGCCGGGCGAGGCGTTCACCACCGTGATCAACGCCGTGATCGTGACGAGCAGGATGGCACCCGGGATCGAGCCGGCATAGGTGCCGAGGCCGCCGAGGATGGAGGTGCCGCCGAGCACGACGGCGGCGATCGAGGCGAGCAGGTACGGGTCGCCGATGCCCACATAGCCCTGGCCGTTCATGCCGAGCACGATGATGCCTGCGAGGCCGGCCATGAAGCCGCTGATGCCGTAGACGGCCATCGTCGTCGTCGCGATCGGTACGCCGGAAAGCTTGGCGGCGAGCGGCCCCGCGCCCATGGCGAAGAGTCGCGCGCCGAACGGCGTCGCGTGCATCACCACCAGCACGACGATCGACACGACGACCCAGACCAGGATGCCGGCCGGCACCCCGAACGGCCTGGCATTGCCGACCCAGCTGACCAGCGGATTGGAGGCGGTGACGGCGCTGCCGCCGGCGATGATGATCAAAAGGCCCTGCAGGAAGGTCGCCATGGCGAGCGTCATGATCATCGGATGCACGCGCAAGAGCGCCACGCCGAGCCCGTTGACGAGGCCGATCGCTGTCGTCATGGCGAGCACGGCGAGGATCGGGGTCAGTCCGGTCGGGTCGGCGTCGATGGCGAAGAGCGGCAGGCCGACGGCGGCAACCGTGACGATCGCCGCGACGGAGAGGTCGATGCCACCGGCGATGACGACGAAGGTCTGGCCCGCCGCGACGATGCCGATCACGGCGGCGAGCTCGACCAGATAGCGCAGATGCCCATAGGCGCCGAAGCCGCGCGAGACGAAGCTCGCGACGATCCAGACCAGCGCCACGATGGCGAAGGTCAGGAAGGGACGACTGGTGACGATGGTCCGGATGCGGGACCTGGACAGGATTCCGGCGTCGCTGATGCTCATTTCGCCCTCATGCGGAACTGGGGAAGCGCGACGGCGCCGATGATGATCAGGCCCTGGGCGACATATTGCGCCACAGGCGTGAAGCCGAGGAAGAACATGACCGAGATCATCAGGCTGAGCAGCAGGCTGCCGGCGAGCGCGCCGCGCATGGTGCCCTGCCCTCCGAGGAAGCCGATGCCGCCGAGCACGGCCGCGGCGATCGAGTTCAGCGTGAAGGAATTGCCGATGATCGGATCGCCGGAGCCGGTCTGCGCCGCCACGAACAGGCCGGCGCCGGTGCAGAGCAGGCCGCTGATCGCATAGGCCGCGATGCGCGCCGCGTCGACCGGCACGCCGGAGCGATAGGCGCCGACCGGATGCTCGCCGGCGGCATAGAGGCTGAGGCCGAGCGGCGTCGCCAGATAGAGCTTCCAGGCGAGCACGATGACGACGAGAACGCCGAAGGCGGCGGGTGTGTTGCCGGCGAGCGAGTTGGAGAGCCAGTCGGGAATGGCGCCGCCCGGGCGTGGCAGCACCAGCAGCGCGGCACCGGCGATGATGAACGAGCCTGCCAAGGTCACGACGATCGCCGGAAGCCGCAGTTTGACGACGATCAGGCCGGTCGCCGCGCCGATGCCGAGGCCGACGACACAGACGAGCAGCGTGCCGCCGGCGACGCCGAGCGGGCCGGTCATGGTGGTGGCGGCAACAACCGCGCCGAGGCTGACCAGCGCGCCGATGGCGAGGCTGATGCCCCCCGTCAGCATCAGGATCGCCTGCGCCATGGCGACCAGCGCGAGCGGGAACCAGCTCTGGGTGAACTTGGCGAAGCCCGTCGCGGTGAAGAGGCCCGGGAACAGCACGCCATAGGCGACGAGGAAGGCGAGCACGACCAGGAACAGGCTGCGCACGCCGATGTTGCGCTTGCGCTGGATGGCGAGATAGAGCGCGGTGCCGCTCTGGGAAGCCAGTGACGTGTCGCTCATGCGGCTTCCCTTTCGCGTTCCGCGCCCATGGCGGCGGCGACGATCGCCTCCTCGCTCAGTTCGCCATGATCGAGGACGGTGGCGATCTTCCCCTCGCGCACGACGGCGACGCGATCGCAGAGATGCACGAGTTCCGGCGTGTCCGAGCTAAGCAGGATCACCGCCTTGCCCGAAGCCGCGAAGCCGCGCAGCATCTGGTAGATTTCCCGCTTGGTCTCGACGTCGACGCCGCGCGTCGGGTCGTTCAGGAGCAGCACCGAGGGATCGTGCGGCATCCATTTCGCCAGCGCGACCTTCTGCTGGTTGCCGCCCGAGAGCGCCTGCGCGGCGCGGCCGAGGTCGCCCTTGATGGCAAACTGCGTGGCGAGCCGCATCGCGGTCTCGCGCTCGGCCGAACGGCTGCGCAGCTTCAACGCCGGCATGCGGGCAAAGGCCGGCAGCATCAGATTGGTGATGATCGGGTGGATCAGGTGCAGGCCCTCGCGCTTGCGGTCGGCCGGCACATAGGCGAGCCCGCGCCGGTTGGCCTCGGGCACGTTCGCCGGCAGGCCCGGCGCGCCGTTGACCGTCGCCGAAGCCACCTTGGCGGGGATCGCGCCATAGAGCCCGAGCAGCAGGTCTTCCTGCCCCTGCCCGACCAGCCCGCCGATGCCGAGCACCTCGCCGGCCTTGATGTCGAGCGCGACGTCCTGCATCGCGCCGGCCGAGAAGCCGGATATCGCGATCGCCGTGTCGGGCGTGCGCGTGCTGGTCCAGTGCGGGAACAGGTCGCCGGGATCGCGGCCGACCATCAGGCGAACAAGGCCGGCGGCGTTGACGCCCTCGAGCGAGCGGTCGGCTGTGCAGGTGCCGTCCTTCAGCACGGTGACGTGCTGGCAGAGCCGCATCACCTCCTCGAGCCGGTGCGAGATGTAGAGAATGGCGACGCCCTCGGCGCGCAGCCGCTCCAGCAGGCCGGTCAGGATACGCGTCTCGGTCGCCGACAGCGACGAGGTCGGCTCGTCGAGGATCAGCACGCGGGGCTTGCGATAGAGCGCCTTGGCGATCTCGACCATCTGCCGCCGGCCGAGCGACAGATCGCCGACCGGCGTCGCCAGCGGCTCGTGCAGGCCGACCAGATCACAGGCGGCCCCGGCGCGCGCGGCGAGCGCGCCATAGTCGACGAGGC
>JAEWAD010000420.1 GCA_023391905.1 Pseudomonadota bacterium
GATCTGCACCGGCGTCGGCGGCGCGTCACGATAGTCGAACTCGATGCCCGAGGTGATGCGATAGCCCTGCCGCATCGGCGTCAGCACATAGCCATGCGCGACATCGACCACCGGCCGCTCGAGCGCCGCGTCGCCGCGCGGCTTGAAATGCTGGTGATAGCCGCGCTTGACGGCGAGCGGGTAGCGGTAGCCAAGCGGGCGCAACAGGTCCATCGCCCAGGGGCCGAGTGAGGCGACGACATCGGGAGCCGCCACCCTGCGCTCGCCCATGTCGACCACCCAGAGGTCGTTCTCGCGGCGCAGCGACAGCGCGTCGCCCAGGCCGATCGTGCCGCCCATCGCCTCGAACAGCCGCGCATAGGCCTTGGTGACGCCGCCCGGGCTCGCCACCGACACCGTGTCCGGCCAGAAGACGGCGCGCGCGAAGACCGGCGCGAGGTCGGGCTCGAGATCGGTGATCTCGTGGCTGTCGAGGATCTCGTAGCGGACGCCGAAGCGCTCGGCGAGCGCCAGATGCGCCTTGGTGTCGGCCTCGAAATGCGCGAGGCTGCGATAGCCCTTGATCCAGCCGGTGCCGCGGAAGAACTCGACCGCCCTGCCCTTGCCGGCGAGAACGCCATGCTCGCTCGCCGCATGCGCCAGGATCGGATCCATCGCCGCGGCATAGTCCTCGATCGCGCGCGGCGACGAACTGGCGCGCAGTCGAATCAGCCAGGGCGCGATCTTCGGCAGGAAACGGCTATTGTAGTGGAGCTCGGTCTCCTGGTTGCGGGCATATCGCCAGAGCGCGCCGAGCTTGCGCGGGAAGACGATCGGGTAGAAGCCTTCCCGCTCGATCACGCCGGCATTGCCATAGGACGTCGCCTCGCCCGGCTCGCGCCGGTCGACCAGCGCCACGGTCCGGTTGCGCTTCTGCAGGTTGAGGGCCGTCGCCACGCCGACGATGCCGGCGCCGAGCACGATCGCGTCAAACCGTTCCATATCGCTCCTGTCGGGAATCGCCCTGCTCCTTTCTATGCCGCCTCAAGTTTGCCTGTCCGCGCCCGAGGCGACAATTGCCCGCGCGAACATGGCATGTTAGGGGCGGAAGATATGTGATCCGGGCCCGGACCGAGGGTCCCCGAAGCTGAAAGCATTATCATGGCCGCGCTCCCGCTGATCTCGCCCTCGATCCTCGCCTCGGACTTTTCCAAGCTCGGCGAGGAAATGCGTGCCGTCGAGGCGGCCGGCGCGGAGTGGATCCATCTCGACATCATGGACGGCCACTTCGTCCCCAACATCACCTTCGGCCCGCCGGTGGTGCGGTCGCTTCGCCCGCTGACCGACGCCGTCTTCGACGTGCACCTGATGATCACGCCGGCCGACCCGTTCATCGCGGAGTTCGCCGAGGCCGGCGCCGACATCATCACCGTCCACGCCGAGGCCGGCCCGCACCTGCATCGCTCGCTGCAGACCATCCGCAATCTCGGCAAGAAGGCGGGCGTCGCGCTCAATCCGTCGACGCATGAGAGCGCCATCGCCTACATGCTCGACATGATCGACCTGGTGCTGGTGATGAGCGTCAATCCCGGTTTCGGCGGCCAGACCTTCATCCCGGAATCGATCGACAAGGTCGCCCGCATCAAGGCGATGATCGGCGCGCGTCCGATCCACATCGAGGTCGACGGCGGCGTCACGCCGGAGACCGCGCCCGGCCTGATCCAGGCCGGCGCCGACGTGCTCGTCGCCGGCTCGGCCGTCTTCAAGGGCGGCAGCGCCGCCTACGCCGCCAACATCGCCGCGATCCGTGGCGATCGCGGCTGACCTCGTAGACATCGTTCCCCTTCGCCACTAGCAGGAGTTCCGGTCCATGCGCACCTCTGTTCTCAGGGCCAGCCTCGCCGCGATCCTCGGCGCCGTCGCGATCCTGCCGGCCGCTGCCGGCGATTTCGCCGAGCGGACGCTGCTCGGCTTCTCGGCCGATGGCGGACGGTTCGCCTTCGAGGAGTTCGGCATCCAGGACGGATCGGGCTTCCCCTATGCCAACATCTTCGTCATCGACACGACGAAGGACAGCTGGGTTCCCGGCACGCCGGTGCGCGTGCGCCTCGACGACGAGGAACAGGGCATCGCCGCCGCAAGGCGCTCGGCGGCAGAACAGGCGGCGGCGCATCTCAAAGGCATCGACCAGCCCGGCAGGCTGCTCGCCTCCAATCCGATCACCGAGAGCGGCCGCGATCCCTACAAGCTGGCCTTCAAGCGCCATCCGGCCCTGCAACTCGACGGTCCGGACCTGACGCTCGAGCTGGAGACGATCCCGCTCGCCGCGCCGGCCAACGACGATCCCGACTACAAGACGCATGGCTTCCGCCTCGTCCTGAAGACGGAGGACGGCGAGAAGGTGCTGCACGAGGACAAGTCCCTGCCGGTCAGCCGCGGCACGGCGCTCGACTACCGCATCAACGACGTGGTGATCCACCAGCCTTTCGGCGAACCGGCCACGCTGGTGGTGCTGATCCAGGTTCTGACGCGCGGCTTCGAGGGGCCGGATGGCCGCTATCTCGCGGTGACGGCAAAGCTCCCTTCCTGAATTGAGGCGGGAACGCTCGCGCAGATCGATCGTTGGGACATGGGGCGCTGTGAGGAGGACCGCTCCATGCCCTTGCCCCATCCCTCGAAGGCGGAGCCGCGTCGCCATCCCGGCATCGTCGCGCTCGGGTCGATCCTCGGCGCTTCCGCGCTGATCTTTCTGTGCGTGACGCCGGCCGTCGCCGAGAGGCTGGTCCTGACCCAGGACGTCGAAGTGCCGCCGCCCGTGGTCGTCGACCCGCCCCCACCGCCTCCGCCGCCGCCGGGGTGCAGGGAGACCACCGTCCGCACCGAGGACGACAGCGGCACGACCATCCAGACACGGACGGACTGTCCGCCGCTGCCGCCCCCCGAGGCGCCGTTGCCGCCCCCGCCGCCACCGCCCCTGGAATAGGCACGCGGTCGGGTTGTTCGGGCCCTCCCGCTCTGTTAGACCCCGGGGCGAAAACTGAAAGGGCCCGCCCATGATCCCGCGCTACTCGCGCCCCGAAATGACGGCGATCTGGTCGCCGGAAACCAAGTTCCGCATCTGGTTCGAAATCGAGGCGCATGCCCTCGATGCGCTCGCCGAAATCGGCACCGTGCCGAAGTCGGCGGCCGAGACCGTCTGGGCCAAGGGCGGCGCCGCGACCTTCGACGTCGACCGCATCGACGAGATCGAGCGGGTCACCAAGCACGACGTCATCGCCTTCCTGACGCATCTCGCCGAGATCGTCGGCGAGGACGCCCGCTTCGTGCATCAGGGCATGACCTCGTCCGACGTGCTCGACACCTGCTTCAACGTGCAGCTCGTCCGCGCAGCCGACATCCTCATCGCCGATGTCGACAAGCTGCTCGCGGCGCTCAAGCGCCGTGCGTTCGAGCACAAGGACACCGTCACGATCGGCCGCAGCCACGGCATCCATGCCGAGCCGATCACCTTCGGCATGAAGATGGCCCAGGCCTATGCCGAGTTCGACCGCTGCCGCGCCCGCCTGGTCGCCGCCCGCGCCGAAGTCGCCACCTGCGCCATCTCCGGCGCCGTCGGCTCCTTCGCCAACATCGACCCGCGCGTCGAGGAGCATGTCGCGGCCAAGCTCGGCCTGGTGCCGGAGCCGGTCTCGACGCAGGTCATCCCGCGCGACCGCCACGCCATGTATTTCGCGACGCTCGGCGTCGTCGCCTCGTCGATCGAGCGTCTCGCCACCGAGATCCGCCACCTGCAGCGCACCGAAGTGCTCGAGGCGGAGGAGTATTTCTCCCCCGGCCAGAAGGGCTCGTCGGCGATGCCGCACAAGCGCAATCCGGTGCTGACCGAGAACCTGACCGGCCTGGCCCGCCTCGTCCGCGGCATGGCGCTGCCGGCGATGGAGAACGTCGCCCTCTGGCACGAGCGCGACATCTCGCACTCCTCGGTCGAGCGCATGATCGGCCCCGACGCGACGGTGACACTCGATTTCGCGCTCGCCCGACTGACCGGCGTGATCGACAAGCTGCTCGTCTATCCCGAGAACATGCAGAAGAATCTCGACCGCCTCGGCGGCCTGGTGCATTCGCAGCGCGTGCTGCTCGCCCTCACCCAAAAGGGCGTCTCGCGCGAGGATTCCTACAGCCTCGTCCAGCGCAACGCGATGAAGGTCTGGGAACAGGGCGCCGACTTCCTGACCGAGCTCAAGGCCGATCCGGACGTCAAGGCGGTGCTGTCCGACGCCGAGCTCGAGGAGAAGTTCGACCTCGGCTACCACACCAAGCAGATCGACACGATCTTCCGCCGCGTCTTCGGCGAAGCCTGAGACGACACGACGGAACTTGAGCTTTCAGCAGGCGCCCTTATGTCTAGGGCGCCTGTTTTCGTTTGACCGCCATGAAGCCGAGGTAGCCCAGCATGCCCTCTCCGCTCTACGACATCCCCGTCGACCGCATCGACGGCAGCCAGGCCTCGCTCGGCGACTATGCCGGTCGCGTGCTGCTGGTGGTCAACGTCGCCTCGAAATGCGGGCTGACGCCGCAATATGACGGCCTCGAGGCGCTCTATCGCACCTACAAGGACAAGGGGCTCACCGTCGTCGGCTTCCCGGCCAACAATTTCATGGGCCAGGAACCCGGTTCGAACGAGGAGATCCAGGAATTCTGCCGCCTGACCTACGGCGTCGATTTCCCGATGTTCGCCAAGATCTCGGTCAAGGGCGAGGATCGCCATCCCCTCTATGACGCGCTCGCGGGCGACAAGGACATCAGCTGGAACTTCGAGAAGTTCCTGATCGGCCGCGATGGCGCGGTCGCGGCGCGCTTCGCGCCCAAGACCGTTCCAGAGGATCCCGCCGTCGTCTCGGCGATCGAGGCCGAGCTCGCCAAGGGCTGAGCACCTCCATCGGGACAGGAATGCAAAAAGCCCGCCTCGCGGCGGGCTTTTCTTCGTCGATGGGCCGCCTGGCGGCGATCAGGTCTCGCCGTTGTAGAGAACGCCCGCCTTGTAGACGAGGCCGGCGACGGCCGCGCCGATGAACGGCGCCACGATGAACAGCCACAGCTGCGACAGCGCCGCGCCACCGACGAACAGAGCCGGGCCGAGGCTGCGGGCCGGATTGACCGAGGTGCCGGTGATGTTGATGCCGACGATGTGGATCATCGTCAGCGTCAAGCCGATCGCCAGGCCGGCGAAGGCATGCGTCACCAGCTTGTGCGTCACGCCGAGGATGACGACGAGGAAGATGAACGTCGCGACGACCTCGAAGATGAAGGCCGAGGCGATGTTGTATTCGCCCATGTAGCCAAGGCCCCAGCCATTGGTGCCGAGACCGCCATCCCAACCGGATGCCTTGCCCTTCATGATCAGGAAGAGGATCAGCGCGCCGGCGATGGCGCCGAGCACCTGCGCGATGACGTAGGTGATGAAGTCACCGACCGACATCCGACCGGCAACCAGCGCGCCCAGGCTGACGGCAGGATTGACGTGGCAGCCCGAGATCGGCCCGATCGCGTAGGCCATGGCGACGATCGCCAGGCCGAACGAAAAGGCGATGCCGAGCACGCCGACTGTGTTGCCTGCCGCGATGGCCGGCCCTGCGACAACCGCCGCGCCGCAACCGAACAGCACGAGCGTGAAGGTCCCGATGAATTCTGCGATGGCTTTTTGCATAGGCGTATTCCCCGTAACAGTCGAATCACTGCGGGAAAAAGCCTACGCCTGAACCAATGCTTGTAAAATGGGCTCTTACTACTCGGCGCGCGCCTCGGCGAGCATGGTGGAAGCGCCGAGCCGGAAATAAATCCCGTCCGTGCCGACCGCGACCAGATCGTAGCCCAGCAAGCGATAGTGCTTCGCCTGGGTGGCGTTGCCGGCGAAGATGCCGGCGAGCTTGCCGGCCTGGCGCGCGCGCCGCAGGATGTCGGCGGCCATGCGCTGGTTGTCGTCGCGCATCGGATCGACGTCGGTGCCCTCGGAAAGCGCGATCGACAGATCGGACGGGCCGATGAAGACGGCGTCGATGCCCGGCACGGCCAGGATCTCGTCGAGCGCGTCGACCGCGGCCCGCGTCTCGATCATGGCGAAGGTCAGGACATCGGCATTCGCTGAACGCAGGAAGGCGCCGCCATCCGTCGCGCCAGAGAGCTGCATGGTCCGCACGGGTCCCCAGCTGCGCTCGCCGATCGGCGGGTATTTGGCGGCGGCCGCGAAGGCCCTCGCCTCGGCGGCCGAGTTGATCATCGGCGCGATCACCGCGCTGGCGCCCATGTCGAGCGCACGGCTCGCCATCGCGAAATCGCCCACCGGAATGCGCACGAGGGCCGGCACGCCGCCGAGCGCCACGGCGCCGATGCTGCGCATGACGCTGGCCGGATCGTGCAGCCCGTGCTGCATGTCGAGCGTGACGCAATCGAACCCGACCCGCGCCGCGTTCTCGGCGATCAGCGGCTCCGGCGTCGCAATCCACGCGGTCAGGCATGTGCCGCGCGCGCGAAGCACCGAAACAAGGGATGGCAATGACATTAGGTTACTCCGACGGGCTGCGAGGATTTAGCCCTGGGCCTTGATCTGCTCGACGGCGATGACGAGCTGCTCGTCCATTGTGCGACGAATTTCATGGTCCGACTGCTTCACGCCGGCGGCATCGAAGTCAGCCCGGATCTTGCGGAACACGCCCTCGTCGCCGGCCTTCTCGAAGACATTGGCCAGGACATCCGCGGCATAGCTGTCGGCGTCGGCCCCGGTCTTGCCGAGCAGTCCCGCCGCCCAGAGACCCAGATTCCGGTTGCGCCGCGCCATCGCCTTGAACCGGAGCGACTCGTCCTGTGCGAAATGGCTCTCGAAGGCATCCTTGCGCTGATCGAACGTCGTCATGCGGAGTCTCTCCACTCATTCAACTCGTTAGCAAGGGCATGATAGGGGCCTTGCATATCGGCGTCACCACCCCAAATCAACGAAAGCACCGCCCTGCACATGCAACGATCGGATCGCTCAAAGCGTCGCATCTATCCGTCATTGTGAATTGGTGAGTGATCGAGTAGGTTCACGCCGCGCAAGCGACCTGCAGAGTCGGTTGGCAAAGCTTCGCCGCGGCGAATCCCTGACATTGGAACCCCGGCTGTATGGATTTCCTCAAACCACGGTATGTGCCCATGAACCGTCGTCGGCGCATCTATGAAGGCAAGGGCAAGATCCTTTTCGAAGGACCGGAACCCGGGACTCTGATCCAGTTCTTCAAAGACGATGCGACTGCCTTCAACAACAAGAAGCATGAGGTCGTCGACGGGAAAGGCGTGTTGAACAACCGCATTTCCGAGCACATCTTCACGCATCTGAACCGGATGGGCATCCCGACGCATTTCATCCGTCGGTTGAATATGCGCGAGCAGCTGATCCGCGAAGTCGAGATCATTCCGCTCGAAGTCGTCGTCCGCAACATCGCCGCCGGCTCGCTGGCGAAGCGCCTCGGTCTCGAGGAAGGCACGGTGCTGCCGCGCTCGATCATCGAGTTCTACTACAAGGCGGATGCGCTGGACGACCCGATGGTCTCGGAAGAGCACATCACGGCGTTCGGCTGGGCGACGCCGCAGGAAATCGACGACATCATGGCGCTCGCCATCCGCGTCAACGACTTCCTGTCCGGCCTCTTCCTCGGCGCCGGCATCCAGCTCGTCGATTTCAAGATCGAGTGCGGCCGCCTCTGGGAAGCCGACATGATGCGGATCGTCGTCGCCGACGAGATCTCGCCGGATTCGTGCCGGCTCTGGGACGTAGCGACCCAGAACAAGCTGGACAAGGACCGCTTCCGCCGCGACATGGGCGGCCTCGTCGAGGCCTACCAGGAAGTCGCGCGCCGGCTCGGCATCCTGACCGAAGAGCAGGAACGACCGCAGGGCGGCGGACCTGTTCTCGTGCAGTGAAAAATCGTCTATGGCAACGGCCGCCGCGAGGCGGCCGTTTGCATTTCTGGATCAATCCCGACTGGAGTACCCGATGAAGGCCCGCGTGACCGTCACCCTGAAGAACGGCGTCCTGGATCCCCAGGGCAAGGCCATCGAAGGCGCGCTCGGCGCGCTCGGCTTTGCCGGCATCGGCAGCGTCCGCCAGGGCAAGGTGTTCGACATCGAGGTCGAAGGCACCGACGCCTCGAAGGCCAAGGCCGAGCTCGAGGCCATGGCCGCCAAGCTGCTGGCCAATACGGTCATCGAGAATTATCGTGTGGAGATCGTGGACTGAGCCTTCGCCGCAAAGGAAGCCATCATGGTCGACGCATCCCTTGAGCTCATGCTCGAAATCCTGAAGTCCGTTCAGGACCGTCAGATCAAGACGGATGCGAAGATCGATGAGTTGCGCGGCGAGATGCAGGCCTATCGGGGCCACATGATCTCGCTGCAGCAGGATGTCCATAACATCTACGGAATCCTTGCGCGGTACGAGACCCGCTTCGACCGCATCGAGCGCCGGCTGGAGATCAGCTCGCCCGCGCTGCCCTGACCAACCTTGATTTGGGATTGTCCATGAAATCCGCTGTCGTCGTCTTCCCCGGATCCAATCGCGAACGCGACATGATCGCGGCCATCGAGAAAATCACCGGTCACCGGCCCACGACCGTCTGGCATGGTGATCATGACCTGCCGAAGGTCGACCTGATCGTCGTTCCCGGCGGCTTCTCCTATGGCGACTATCTGCGCTCCGGCGCCATCGCCGCGCGCGAGCCGATCATGGCCGCCATCGCCCGCGAGGCGGAGCGCGGCGTCGCCGTGCTCGGCGTCTGCAACGGCTTCCAGATCCTGTGCGAGGCGGGCCTGCTGCCGGGCGTGCTGATGCGCAATGCCGGCCTCAAGTTCATCTGCAAGGAAGTCGAGCTCCGCGTCGAGACGACCGACAGCCGCTTCACCCGCGGCTACGCCAAGGGCCAGGTCATCCGTTCGCCGGTCGCCCATGGCGACGGCAACTACCGCACCGACGACGAGACGCTGAAGCGGCTGCAGGACGAGGACCGGATCGCCTTCCGCTATGTCGACAATCCGAACGGCTCCGTCGACGACATCGCCGGCATCTTGTCGGAGAAGCGCAACATCCTCGGCATGATGCCGCATCCCGAGAACCTGATCGAACCGCTGAACGGCGGCACCGACGGACGGCCGCTGTTCGAGGCGGCGCTCGCCGCCGTCGCCTGATCCGTTCGACCGCGGCAGACGCCACCCGATCCCGACCGCCCTCTCCGACCGCATCCCGGTCCGCGACCTGATTGCCCTGAGGTTTCCGTGCTCCAGAACGACACGCCGATCACGCCCGAGCTCATCGCCAGCCATGGCCTCAAGCCCGACGAATATCAGCGCATCCTTGACCTGATCGGCCGCGAGCCGACGCTGACCGAGCTCGGCATCTTCTCGGCGATGTGGAACGAGCACTGCTCCTACAAGTCGTCGAAGAAGTGGCTGCGCACCCTGCCGACGACCGGCCCACGCGTCATCTGCGGCCCCGGCGAGAACGCCGGCGTCGTCGACATCGACGACGGCCAGGCGATCATCTTCAAGATGGAGAGCCACAACCACCCGTCCTTCATCGAGCCCTACCAGGG
>JAEWAD010000466.1 GCA_023391905.1 Pseudomonadota bacterium
ATGAGCGGCACCGCCTACGGCACCGTCGTCCTGCACACCGCGCCCGAGGCCGCCGCCGGCGGCCCGCTGGCGTTGGTGCGCGACGGCGACATGATCGAGCTCGATGTCGCCGGCCGCCGCCTGCATCTCGACGTCTCCGACGCCGAGCTGGACGCGCGCCGCGCCGAATGGAGCCCACCGGCGCATGAAGGCGTCAACGGCTACCAGAAACTCTTCGTCGAACACGTCCTGCAGGCCGACGAGGGCTGCGACTTCGACTTCCTGCTTGGCAAACGCGAAGCGGGCATCCCCCGCCATTCTCATTGAGGCGCCGATGGAACACGATTTCCCCTTCGCGGTGTATCCGAGCCTGGACGGCCGCGTCGTCTTCATCACCGGCGGCGGCAGCGGCATCGGCGAAAGCCTGGTCCGTCACTTCTGCGCGCAAGGTTCGATCGTCACCTTCGTCGACATGGCCGAGGAAGCCTCGCGCGCCGTGGTCGAGAGCGTCCGCGCCGAAGGCCATCGCGCCCCCGACTTCATCCCCTGCGACCTGCGCGACATCGAGGCGCTGCAGGCCGCCATCCGTGCGACGCGGGAAAAGCACGGCGCCATCCGCGTCCTGCTCAACAATGCCGGCAACGACGATCGCCACCGCACCGAGGACGTCACCGTCGCCTATTGGGACGATCGCGTCGCGGTCAACCAGCGCCATCAGTTCTTCGCGGCGCAGGCCGTGCGGCCGATGATGAAGGAGGCCGGCGGCGGTTCGATCGTCAATTTCGGCTCGATCACCTGGATGGTCGGCGATGGCGATTGCCCCGCCTACGTCACCTCCAAGGCCGCCATCACTGGCCTCACCCGCGCGCTGGCGCGCGAGTTCGGCCCGGAACGGATCCGCGTCAACTGCATGATCCCTGGCTGGGTCATGACGGAGCGCCAGATCCGCCTCTGGCTGACGCCGGAGGGCGAGCGCCAGATCGCCGACCGCCAGTGCCTGCAGGACCGCGTCCAGCCGTCCGACATCGCGCGCATGGCGCTGTTCCTGGCAGCCGACGACAGTCGGATGTGCACGTCGCAGAATTTCATCGTTGACGGGGGGTGGGTCTGATGCGCGGCGTCGATCAAGGCCGGACGCGGCTGGTTCAGTTCAAGACGGAGGCGGGCGAGCGCAAGGTCGCGGTCGTCGGCGCCGATGGCGAGACGCTCTCGCCGCTTTCGGGCTTCGCCACCACCTACGAGCTGGCGCAGCGCAGCCTGGAGACGGCAACCGGGCTGGAGGCGCTCGTCGCCGCGACGCCGCGCGAGGCGGCACTCGATTATGACGCGGTGCTGAAGGCCGGTCGCGTGCTGCCGCCGCTCGACCATCCGGAGCCGGCGCGCTTCCTGATCACCGGCACCGGTCTGACCCATACCGGCAGCGCCACCGCGCGCAACCGCATGCACATGCTGACGCACGGACCGGACGCCGACGAATCCGACTCGATGAAGATCTTCCGCATGGGCCTCGAGGGCGGCAAGCCGGCCGAGGGCGAGATCGGCATCCAGCCGGAGTGGTTCTTCAAGGGCGTCGGCACCTGCGTCGTGCCGACCGGCGCGCCGCTGGAGCTGCCGGGCTTCGCGCTCGCCGGCGCCGAGGAGGCCGAGATCGTCGGCCTCTATATCGTCGGCCTCGACGGCCAGCCGCGCCGCATCGGCTACACGCTCGGCAACGACTTTTCCGACCACGTCACCGAGGGCAAGAACTACCTCTATCTCGCCCACTCCAAGCTGCGCGAATGCTCGCTCGGTCCGGAACTGCTGATCGGCGAGCTGCCGCAGGAAGTCAGCGGCCATGTCCGGATCATCCGCGACGGCGCGGTGGTCTGGGACGAGACGTTCCTGTCCGGCGAAAGCCACATGTCGCACTCGATCGCCAATCTCGAGCACTACCACTTCCGCTATCCGATGTTCTGCCGGCCGGGCGACCTGCATGCCTATTTCTTCGGCGCGGACGCGATGAGCTACGCCTCCAACGTCAAGACGGAGGTGAATGACGAGTTCGAGATCGTCTCGCCGACCTTCGGCAAGCCGCTGCGCAACCGCATGACGGCGGGTCCGGCGGAAAAGCGGATCTCCGTGGCGCCGCTTTGACATTGGCGCCGTCACAGGACCTGGACTGAACCAAGCAAGAGAGCCCCAACCGCCACCGCGGCCAAGGGGCTCCGAACACCCCAGACCAGCCAGAGGAGAAATATCGTGATCGGATTCAAACATGCCTTGGGCGCCGCGGCGCTGGCGGCCGGGTTGTGGGCCTCCAGCGCATCGGCCGAGACGCTGCGTGTCCTCGCCTGGGAAGGCTATGCCGACCCGGACTGGGTGAAGGACTTCACCAAGGAGACGGGCATCGACGTCGACGTCGTCTTCATCGGCAGCGACGACGAGATCTGGGCCAAGATCAAGGGCAGCGAGGGCAAGGACTTCGACGTCATGGCCGTCAACACGGCCCAGTTGCAGCGCTATATCGACGCCGACCTGGTGAAGCCCTGGGACCTCTCCAAGATCCCGAACCAGAAGGACGTGCTGCCGCGCTTCCGGGACCTTTCCGCGATCAAGGGCATGACCCGCGACGGCAAGGTCTATGGCATCCCGTTCTGCTTCGATTCGATCGGCCTGATCTACGACACCGACAAGGTAAAGCCGGCACCGACCTCGATGACCGTGCTGTGGGATCCGCAGTATCAGGGCAAGGTGCTGGCCTATGACAATGGCGAGCACAATTTCTCCTTCACCGCGCTCACCGAGGGGATCGAGAACCCGTTTCACCTGACCGACGAGCAGTTCGCCAAGATCAAGGACAAGCTGGTCGACCTGAAGCGCAATACGCTGAGCTTCTACACCACCGCCGACGAGGCGATGCAGATCTACCAGAACAACGACGTCGCGCTGATCTGGGCCAATTACGGCCAGCAGCAGCTGAAGGCGCTGCAGAAGGTCGGCGCCCATGTCGCCTATGTCGCGCCGACGGAAGGCTCGCTTTCCTGGCTCGACAACTGGGCGATGACCAGCGGCGTCAAGGACCAGGCGGCGGCGGAGAAGTGGGTCAACTTCCTGCTCGACAAGAAGATCGGCGCCCAGCTCTCCGAGCGGACCGGCTTCGGCAACACCGTCACCGCCAGCGCCAACGCCAACGACAAGGACAAGCTGGTCTGGCTCGAAAGCGTCGAAGACCCGTTGAAGCGGTCGGACCTCTGGAACGAGATCAAGGCGGCGCCGTAACGCCCGCCCGAACCCAGCCAATCCAGCCGTCCGCGGTCGTCGCGGACGGGCCCTCTCCTGCCGATGGTCCGGAATGACGATGAACGAAGCCGGTGTGCTCCTGAAACTGCGGTCGGTTTCGAAATCCTATGGCGCGACCGCCATCCTGCACGACGTCGATCTCGATGTCCGCGACGGCGAGTTCATCACCATTCTCGGGCCGTCCGGCTCGGGCAAGACCACGATCCTCCGCCTGATCGGCGGCTTCACGAAGCCGTCCGGCGGCGAGATCCTGCTGGACGGTCGCGACATCGCCGCGATGCCGATCAACCAGCGCCCGTTCAACACGGTGTTCCAGGATTATGCGCTGTTCCCGCACCTGACCGTCGAGGGCAATGTCGGCTACGGCCTCGCCGTGCGCGGCACACCGCGCGCCGAGATCGCGAAGCGCGTCGCCGACGCGCTCGAACTCGTGCAGCTCGGCCCTCTCGGCAAGCGCTTTCCGGCCCAGCTCTCCGGCGGCCAGCGCCAGCGCGTGGCGCTCGCCCGCGCCATCATCTGCCGGCCGCGCCTGATCCTGCTCGACGAGCCGCTCGCAGCCCTCGACGTCGAGCTGCGCCGCCACATGCAGAGCTTCCTGAAATCGATCCAGACGGAAATCCGCACCACCTTCCTGTTCGTCACGCACGACCAGGAAGAGGCGATCGCCATGGCCGACCGGATCTGCGTCATGAATGGCGGCCGCATCCAGCAGATCGGCTCGCCGCACGAGGTCTACTACCGGCCGAGCTGCGAATTCGTCGCCAGGTTCTTCGGCGAGAACAACCTCATTCCCGGCACCCTCGGGCCGACCGACGGCAAGACGCGAGCGATCGACACGGCGGCGGGTCGGGTGATCTGCGCCGTCGACGGCCAGCCCGACATGGCGGCGGCGCCCGAGGGCCGCCCCGCCTTCGCGGTCTGCCGCCCCGAGGCGGTTACGATCGGCGACGACGCCGCGGGCGAGAACCGCTTCCCCGTCTCGATCGGCCAGGTCGCCTTCGCCGGCGCCTCGACCATGGCGACCGCGACGGCGCTCGACGATCCCGGCCTGTCGCTGAAGGCGCGCATGCCGAGCCGTCCCGGCGGGGCGTCGCTCAGGCCCGGCGATACCGTCACCTTCGTCGTGCCGGCGAGCACCTGCCGCCTGGTGCCGGCATGAGCAGCCGGGTCGCCGATGCCGGCGCCGAAGCGCCCGCCGCCCATCCCGGTCCGAGCCGGCTGGTGCCGTGGCTCGCGGCGCTCGCCGCCTATGCCGTGCCGATCTGGTTCGTGCTGGCGCCGATGGCGCTCTTCCTCGGCTATTCGTTCTTCAGCGTCGACAAGGGCAACATCGTCTTCACGCCGACGGTCGCCAACTATGTCCGCTTCTTCACCGATCCGGTGTTCCTGCCGATCTTCTGGCGCACTTGCCTGCTCTGTCTCGCGGTCGCCGTGCTCTGCGTCCTGTTCGCCTTCCCCGTCGCCTATTTCCTGACGACGCTGCGCGGTCGCCGCCGCTACGGGCTGCTCGTGCTGCTGCTGGTGCCGCTCCTGATGAGCTACGTCATCAAGATCTACGCCGTCCGCAGCATCCTCGGCGGCAACGGCATGCTCAACAGGGCGCTGCTGGCGACCGGGCTGATCGACAAGCCCTCCATGCTGTTCGTCTTCAACCTGAACGCCGTGCTGCTGACGCTGACGGTGCTGCTGATCCCGTTCGCGGTGCTGCCCATCTTCCTGTCGCTCGAGCGGATCCCGAAGGCGCTCCGCCATGCCTCGGCCGATCTCGGCGCCAGCAACGCGCAGACCTTCTGGCGGGTGACCGTTCCCCTGAGCCTGCCCGGCACGCTGTCGGCGATGAGCTTCGTCTTCGTGCTGGCGATCGGCGACTTCCTGACGCCGCAGATGGTCGGCGGTCAGTCGGGCTTCACCTTCGGGCGGATCATCTACAGCCAGTTCGGAACCGCCTTCAACTGGCCCTTTGGCGCGGCGCTTTCCGTCATCCTCGCCGCCGTCGTCATCATTGCGATCCGGCTCGGCGGCCGGGTCGAGAGCAGTCGCGGGAGGATCCAGTGATGCGCCTCGCCGACAGGATCGCCCCGGCCCTCCTGGTGCTGATGACGCTGTTCGTCTTCATCCTGCTCTACGGCCCGCTGATGGTGCCGATCGTGTCGTCCTTCTTCATGGTCAGCCACGGCGCCGTCGACTGGTCGCAGCCGACGACCTCGGCCTATGTCGCGCTCGCCGCCAACGAAGGCGTGCTGAACGCGCTCTGGACGACGCTCGTCGTCGGCTCCGGCGCGGTCGCCTGCTCGGTCGTGCTCGGCACCGGCATCGCGCTCTACTACACCTCGCCCAACGCCAAGGGGCGCGGCTTCCTGCAGTTCATCATCTTCCTGCCCTTCCTGATGCCACCGATCATCACCGGCCTGGCGCTGCTGATCTTCTTCCGGCAGGTCGAGTTCGAACGCTCGCTGGTGACGATCATCATCGGCCACACGGTCTTCGTGCTGGCGCTCGTTTACCGCACCATCCTGACGCGGCTGCAATCGCTGAGCGGCAGCCTCGTCGAGGCCTCCTACGATCTCGGCGCCAGCCGCTGGCAGACCTTCCGTCTGGTGCTGCTGCCGAACCTCTCCAGCGCCATGGTCGGCGCGGCGGTGCTCGCCTTCGCGCTCTCCTTCGACGAGACGATGATCACCCTGCTCGTCACCGGCACGCAGAGCACCCTGCCCGTTCGCCTGTGGGCGATGATGCGGCTCGGCTTCACGCCCGACATCAACGCGCTCGTCGCGCTCGTGCTGCTGTTCACGACGGCGCTGTGCCTGATCGCCGTCCGCTTCCTGATGCCGAGATCGGCGGTCGCCGGCTCCGACGAGGACTAGTTCGATCGGCTCATCGCGGGATGAACCGACGGTGGATCGTCATTGTCCCGGCCAAGCGAGCCGAGGTCTCCCGCGGGGAGCGACCGGTGGAGCCTCGCGCGTTCGCCGCCACCGACAAGCTTCAATCCTGCAGATAGCTTACCGCCTGCTCCACCACGGAGCTGGCCTGGATACCTTCCAAGCATCCCTTGATGCGCTGCGATTCCATCTTGTAGTTCGCACCCATCCGGTCGATTTGCGTCATGATCCGGTCGACCCCCGAGTCTCTTATGTCAAACACGTAGTCCTGCTGCTGGAAGAGCGCCGCAAGGTCATCATATTTGCTGGCCCACCCGAGTATCACTGCGGGGACGCCATTCCTGTAGGCGAACACGATCGAGTGATAACGCGACGCGACGACATACTTGAATTTTGAAATTATATCAATCAGTTCAGGGCTTGAATATTCCCCACTGATCACATCAATCTTATCCCTGCCCTCAATTCTTTTGAGGATATCATCCACAAGAGCTGTATCGGCGGTGGACGTATTGAGTATGCAAACCTTCTCGCCACTATCGACTAATTTCTGCAGCATTCGTACGTACAGCTCAAGGACAGCCGAAGCGTCGCCAATCCTGAACAAGTTCCTGTTTATAATAAACCCAACAGAATCAGGCGGAGGATATTCTACGACCCTGGTCTCTGGATGACGAAATATATCACTGGCACGCGGAAACAGCTTTTCCCGAATAACCAAGTCTGCCGACAATTCGACATTGTCGAGACCTAGCGAGGTCAGGCATTCATATCCCTCTCGCTCCCTCGCATATATTTTAGCCGGGTAGGCTAGCTCCTCCTTCACCTGCTCCAGGAAGCTCGCATCATCTTTTTCGCCCCAGTCGAATGGGCCGAAGCTTTGCGGCATCAGGATTATTTTCTTGTTGTGTTGCCTTGCTATTTTTACCGTGCGCAGCAAGTCTCTGCCGCTTTGCTTTGGCCACCCGGCCCCTAATGCATATCCACTCGCATCGAAAATGGCGTCTGCTTTTTGCAGCACCACCTCCATTTCCGATATCTTTCCCACCCACTTGTCGCTATTTCTAAATTTGCTGACAAAGCGGGTTAATATTGGCGCGAGCAGCGGCACCCTTTGCAGCCCATAATCAAAAACAACCCTCGTATAATTATCAAATGGCAGGAGCCTAAAATTATACTGCTCTGGAGAGTCGTACTTACTCGCAAATCCGACTACATCACAATCTTTGTATTTTGACTTCAACGCAGCGTATAAAGAAAGAAACATGGCTTGAGAGCCTTTGTTTCTCATCTGTATGCCAGTTACGATGAACGTCTTCATATGACCTAGTCGCCTCCTCGATGATTCATTCATCCCAGCGTGGGAGTACGCTTAATAGCCATGCGAAGGAGGCTAGCACGGCGTTCTCGACGGCCAAAGAGGTCCATGCGGCCCACTCAGCCGCCGTTTCCCGACCGGGAGCAGTCTGGCGGGCGACGAAGGGGCCAACGTCCCCATCAATCGGATTCTTGAGAGTGCCCGGCCCACTATTCATCAGCGAAGCCAGGCCAGGATCCCGCATCCACCATCTTGCCGTAGACCACGGAATCGCACCGGGATTGCCGGGCGCGCTTTGAAAATCATCGCTGACTTTGCACGTCGGGGCGAGTGTGTGCCGCAGTCTTCGCGGCGGAGCCCTATTGCCGTGGCTCGCTCCGCCAGTTGCGCATCCAGCCCCCCATAGAAAAAGGGCCGCTCGCGATTGCGAACGGCCCTCTGATCGGGAGCGATGATCCGGCTGCGGCCGGTGCGATCAGATCGACATCTGGGTGCCGATCTCGACGACGCGGCCGGTCGGAATATGGAAATACTCCGTCGCGTCGCTGGCGTTGATCGCCAGCTTGATGAACAGCTTGTCCTGGATACGCGAGAACAGGTGGTGGCTCGCCGGCTTGATCGAGCGGCGCGACAGGAAGAACGACGTCGACATGATGTCGTATTTCCAGCCCTGCTTGCGGCACAGCGCCAGCGCTGCCGGCACGTTCGGCGTCTCCATGTAGCCGAAGGTCATGAAGATGCGCGTGAAGCTGTCGTTGATCGGCTCGATCCGCACCCGGTCGGCCTCGTCGATGCGCGGCGTATTGCTGGTGACGACCGTCAGCAGCACGTTCTTCTGGTGCAGCACGCGATAGTGCTTGAGGCTGTGCAGCAGCGAGGACGGCGCCGTTTCCGGATCGCTCGTCAGGAACACCGCCGTGCCGGGAACCCGGACGACGCTGCTCTTCTCGAGGTTCTTGACCAGCTCAGCGAGCGGCACGTCGGCGCGCCGGCTCTTCTCGAACAGGATCTTGGTGCCGCGCACCCAGGTCCGCATGATGAACATGATCGTGAGCGCCAGCAGGATCGGCAGCCAGCCGCCTTCGGTGATCTTGAGCAGATTGGCGCCGAAGAAGATCAGGTCGATGATCAGGAACGGCGCGATCAAGAGGGCCGAGACCCACAGCGGCCAGCGCCAGAAGCGCCAGACGACGATGAAGGCGAGGCAGGCCGTGATGACCATCTCCGCCGTGACCGAGATGCCATAGGCGGTGGCGAGCTTGCTCGACGAACCGAACATGATGACCAGCAGCAGGACGGCGACCATCAGGATCGAATTGACCTGCGGCATGTAGATCTGGCCGACATGCGTCTCCGACGTATGCTCGATCTCCATGCGCGGCAGAAGCTTCAATTGGATCGCCTGGCGGGTCATCGAGAAGGCGCCGGTGATGACCGCCTGCGAGGCGATCACCGTCGCCAGCGTGGCGAGAAGCACGACCGGCAGCAGGGCCCAGTCCGGGAACAGCAGGTAGAACGGGTTCTTGATCGCCTCGGGATTGGCGAGCACCAGCGCGCCCTGGCCCAGATAGTTGGCGGTCAGCGCGGGAAACACGAAGGCGAGCCAGGTAGCCTGGATCGGCTTGCGGCCGAAATGGCCGAGATCGGCATAGAGCGCCTCGGCGCCCGTCACCGACAGGAAGGCGGCGCCGATGACGAGCAGGCTGGTATGGCCGTGCGTCACCACATAGCTGACGGCATTGTAGGGGTTGAACGCCGCGAAGATGCCGGGATCGTCGGCGATGTGCAGGAAGCCGCCGATCGTCATCACGACGAACCAGAGCGCCGTGATCGGGCCGAACCAGGACGCGACCTTGGCCGTGCCGTATCGCTGCACGAGGAACAGCGCGGCGATGATGACGATGGTGATCGGCACGACATAGCCGTCGAAGGCCGGCGTCACCAGCGTCAGGCCCTCCACCGCCGATAGCACCGAGATCGCCGGCGTGATCACCGCGTCGCCGTAGAACAGCGCCGCGCCGGCCACGCCGAGCACGAAGATGATGGGCGCCGATCGGCCCGTCGCCCGGAGCGCCAGGGCCATCAGCGACAGCGTGCCGCCTTCGCCATTGTTGTCGGCGCGCAGCAGGATGACGACGTATTTGAGCGTGACGATGATCGTCAGCGTCCAGATGATGAGCGAAATGACGCCGATCACCTCCTCGCGCGCCAGCACGCCATGGGCCTTCTCGGCCGCATGCAGCGCTTCGCGAAGGGCGTAGATGACGCTGGTGCCGATGTCGCCATAGACGACGCCGACCGAACCGAGCGCGAGCGTGAAGAAGCCGGCATGGGCAATCGGTGCGCTGCCGCCGTTCTCCTCGGCAGCGTTTCCGGATGGCGCTGCGGTGACCGCACCCGGAGTGGAGG
>JAEWAD010000476.1 GCA_023391905.1 Pseudomonadota bacterium
GGGCTGGGCTGTGACGGGTGCGGCCGCGACGGGTTTGGCCGGCTTGGTGGTTGCCGGCTTGGCTGTCGCGGGCTGGGAGGCGTTCGCCGGCTCTGCCGGTGTCGGGGCCTGCGCCTTGACCGTCGCGGCCTCGCGGCGGCCGCGCTGGTCGTGCGTCGACACGAAGTCGCTGATCCGCGGCGCGATCTCGGCGCGGAAGCGCGAGCCGTTGAAGACGCCGTAATGGCCGACCTTGGGCTGCACGTAGTGGGCGCGCATGTCGGCCGGGATGTTGGTGCACAGATGCTGTGCGGCTTCCGTCTGGCCGACGCCGGAAATGTCGTCGTTCTCGCCCTCGACGGTGAGGAGCGCGATGTTGCGGATCGCCGTCAGGTCGACCGGCACGCCGCGATGGGTCATCGTGCCCTTCGGCAGCGACTGCTTGATGAAGACGGTATCGACCGTCTGCAGGTAGAACTCCGCCGTCAGGTCCATGACGGCGAGATATTCGTCGTAGAAGTCGCGGTGCTTATCGGCCGAGTCGCCGTCGCCCTCGACCAGATGCTTGAACAGGTCGCGATGCGCCGTGACGTGGCGGTCGAGGTTCATGCTCATGAAGCCGGTCAGCTGCAGGAAGCCCGGATAGACGTCGCGCATGGCGCCGGGGTGGGGGAAGGGCACCTTCATCACGACATTGTCGCGGAACCAGTCGAGGCTCTTGCCGGTGGCGAGCTCGTTGACGGCGGTCGGGTTGATGCGCGTGTCGATCGGCCCGCCCATCAGCGTCATCGAGCGCGGCGCGAAGGGGTCGCCGGCCGCCTCCATCAGCGCCGCAGCGGCGATCACCGGCACGGCCGGCTGGCAGACGCCGATCACATGCACGTCCTCGCCGAGGAAGTGCAGGATCTCGATCAGGTAGTCGATATAGTCGTCGAGATCGAACGAGCCGTCGGAAAGCGGCACCATGCGGGCGTCGATCCAGTCGGTGATGTAGACCTCGTGCCGCGGCAGCATCGCCTCGACCGTGCCGCGCAGCAGCGTGGCGTAGTGGCCCGACATCGGCGCGACGATCAAAAGCTTCGGATCGCGCCGCGGCGTCTCCAGCGCGCGCTCGAAATGCAGAAGGTCGCAGAAGGGGCGCTGCCAGACGGTCTTCTCCGTCACCGCGACGCGCGTGCCGCCGACCAGCGTCGTGGCGAGGTCGAAGCTCGGTTTGCCGTAGCGCCGGGTCGTCCGCTCGAACAGCTCCAGCCCCGCCTGCCAGTTGCGGCCGAGCGCCGTCTGGCCGAGCGGGTTCATCGGGCTTCGCAGCATCTGGCTGAACATGTCCGCTGCCGCGCGCATCGGCGACAAGGCGGCGTGATTCAGTTCGTAAAGCTCATAATAAGACAAGGGACCCATGATGCCGTCCATCTGCCGCTCCGCCAGGGATCGGACCGGCCGGGATTCCGTCAGGCATTGCGGGCGGCGGCCAGCCTTGTGCAATGCAGCATGTAAGAATGATTTTCAGGTGGATGCAAGATGCCGAAGCGTGATGAAGCGGGTTGAAATGGCGTGAAACGCGCCGCGCGTGACGGCCGCATGCTATAAGCCGGCCGGGAAACGGCAAAAAAGAGCCCGGGACGCCAGCGCGCGGTCCCGGATGACAGGTGATGCAGGAATGCCCGATCAAGCCCATCGATCGCAGGATTACGAAGGCCGACGCCTCAAGCTCGACACGCTGGTGCGGCTCCGATGGCTGGCGATCGCGGGCCAGACGGCGAGCGTCGTCGCCGTCCGCTTCTGGCTCGGCTTTCCGATGCAGATCGGCCTCTGCCTGGCGGCGATCGCGCTGTCGGCCTGGCTCAACCTGTTCCTCAAGATCCGCTATCCCTCCAGCCTCCGCCTTTCCGGCCGCACGGCGGCGCTGCTGCTCGGCTACGACGTGCTGCAGCTCTCGGCGCTGCTCTATCTGACCGGCGGCCTGCAGAATCCGTTCGCCATCCTGATCCTGGTGCCGGTCATGGTGTCGGCGACGACGCTGGCGCCGCGGCTGACCGTGATGCTGGGCGGGCTGGTGATCGTCGCGGTGACGGTGCTCGGGCTCTGGCACATGCCGCTGCCCTGGGAGGCCAACGCCTTCATCGCGCTGCCCTTCCTCTACATCCTCGGCGTCTGGGTGGCGCTCACCTGCGCCGTCGTCTTCATGGGCGTCTACGCCTTCCGCGTCGCCGAGGAATCGCGCCAGCTTGCCGATGCGCTGATGGCGACCGAACTGGTGCTGGCGCGCGAGCAGCATCTCTCCGCCCTTGATGGCCTTGCCGCCGCCGCCGCGCACGAGCTCGGCACGCCGCTCGCCACCATCGTCCTCGTCACCAAGGAGCTCGAGCGCGAGCTGCCGCCCGACAGTCCCTATGCCGAGGACATCGCGCTGCTGCGCAGCCAGTCGCAGCGCTGCCGCGACATTCTCGGCAAGCTGACTTCGCTCTCGACCCAGTCCGACCAGCACATCGACCGCCTGCCGGTCAGCCATCTCCTGTCGGAAGTGGTCGATCCGCACAAGGACAGCGGCATCGACATCCAGGTGAAGCTGGAGAGCGAAAGCGGCAGCGAACCGGTCGGCCGGCGCAATCCCGGCATCCTCTACGGCCTCGGCAATCTGGTCGAGAACGCCGTCGATTTCGCCGAGACGACGGTCGAGATCACCGGCTCCTGGACGAGCGACAGCGTCACCGTGGTGATCGCCGATGACGGCCCCGGTTTCGCGTCCGAGGTGATCGACCATATCGGCGAGCCCTATGTGACGACGCGGGCGCCGACGACCGACGCCGATCCGGACCAGGAAGACCACGAGGCGGGCGGGCTGGGCCTCGGCTTCTTCATCGCCAAGACGCTCTTGGAGCGGACCGGCGCCCGGCTCGAGCTCTCCAATCGCGAGGCGCCGGCGCATGGCGCGATCGTGCGCATCGTCTGGCCGCGCGACGCGATGGATCGTCTCGGCGAGTCCGGCCAGGCCGGGCTGCCGTCCCTGAATGGCACCGAATCGCTCGCGGGGCACAGTTGATGCCGAGAGAAACGGCGCATACGGCCCGAATTTGGCCAACTTGGAGGCCTCGCGGCCTTGGCGTGGCGGCTTCGGATGCCTATAACCCGCATGGGAAGGAAAAAAGACTTGGGGAGGGGCGGAGTTAAGCGTCTATGACAGACTTAGAATCGTCCGGCCTGTCCGGTACGGACTCCTCGCTCATCATTGTTGATGACGACAAGGCCTTCTTGCAGCGTCTTGCGCGCGCAATGGAAGCACGTGGTTTCACCGTCGACACGGCCGACACGGTCGCCGAAGGCATGCGCAAGGTGGACCAGAAGCCGCCGGCCTATGCGGTGGTCGACATGCGCCTCGAGGACGGCAACGGCCTCGACGTGATCGAGCTGATCCGCAAGCGCCGTCCGGAATCGCGCATGGTCGTGCTGACCGGCTACGGCAACATCGCCACCGCCGTGACCGCGGTGAAGCTCGGCGCCGTCGACTATCTGGCGAAGCCCGCCGATGCCGACGAGGTGTTCGCCGCGCTGACGCGCGATCCGACCGAACGCGCCCTGCCGCCGGACAATCCGATGTCCGCCGACCGCGTCCGCTGGGAACATATCCAGCGCGTCTACGAGCTCTGCGAGCGCAACGTCTCCGAGACGGCCCGCCGGCTCAACATGCATCGCCGCACGCTGCAGCGGATCCTGGCCAAGCGCGCCCCGCGCTGACCGGCCGATCCCGGCAGAGATGAAAACGGGCGCCGCGGCGCCCGTTCGCATTTTTGGAGCAGGGTCAGAGCCCGCCTCTACGGCAGGGCGGCGACGACGATGATCTCGACCAGATGCGCCGGGGTGGCGAGCTTCGATTCGCCCGTGGCGCGCGCCGGCGGGTTGGCCTTGTCGACCCAGACGTCCCAGACGGTGTTCATGGTGGCGAAGTTCGCCATGTCGGCGAGCCAGATCTGCGCCGACAGGATGCGCGACTTGTCGGTGCCGGCCTCGGCCAGCAGCGCGTCGATCGTGTCGAGCACGGTCTGGGTCTGCTTGGCGACGTCATCGCCCGGATTGCCGACCTGGCCGGCGAGATAGACGGTGTTGCCGTGGACGACGCCGGCGCTCATGCGCGGACCGGGCTGGATGCGACGGATGCTGCTCATAAAAATTCCCTTCTGAGAGTGGCCGTTTTCGTCTAGCGGCAAGCGCAAACGCCTTCAAGCCCGGCCGGCCTGCCGTCGCGATCCCGCCGACTTTTCAGATGATTTCGGGAAATCCGGCGTCCGGGTCGTAGAGGCCGTGCAGGCGGTGGGCGGCGGCCTGGGCGAAGCGAAGCGTCATCGCCTTGCGCCGCGCCGCGACGAGCGGCAGGTGCGGCGCCTCGCGCAGGATCTCGGCGCCATAGGCGTCGGCCAGGATCAGGCCGGCGGCTTCCGGAAAGATCTCCGTCGGCACGCCGGCATGGCTGGCGAAATAGAGCCGGTCGCAATAGGGCGCGTAGTCGGGCCATTTTCCATCGGCGCGGAAGTCGGCGATCGACGACTTGATCTCGACGATGGTGATCTCGCCGGAGGGTCCGAGCGCGATGACGTCGGCGCGGCGCCCGGTCGCCAGCACCAGCTCGGTGACGATCGCATGGCCGCGCGCGCGGAAAAGCCGGCCGACGCCGCGCTGGATGGCGAGCGCCTGATCCGACTGGCGGCCGTCGCGCGGCGGGGCGAGTTCAGGAGAATAAACCATGAACGAATTTTGCCACGCCGCAGCGCCGATGGAAAGGCCGGGATGGCTCGGCCGTTCGGGGGAGGCGGGGTGGGAGGATCTTCACCGACGCCTGAGGAAGAGACCGCGTGGTCCTTGTCGCGGGATCGCGGACGTCTCGCCACGCTCGCCGTCAACCCGGCCTCCGAGCCGGGATCCATTCAGCCGGGTTGCCTGACGCGCAAAACGCCCGAGATCGCGGCTGCATGGATCCCCGCCTTCGCGGGGATGACGGAACGTCGGCGGCGAAAATTCAGCGCCAGCGATTGTGCAGCCAGAGCCACTGGTCGGGGTTCTCGCGTACCCAGCCCTCGACGGTTTCCATCACCTTGGCGGTGCCGCCGTCGATGTCGATCAGGCCCTCGGCGTCCCTCGGCATGTCGAGGGGCGGCGTCAGCTCGACGCGGAAGCGGCCGCCGGGCAGGCGGATGGTGCGCGCGCCATGCACCGGGCAGTCATAGTGGCGGGCGAGGCGGGCAACCAGCGGGTTGGCGTGCACCGGGCGGCCGAAGAACGGCACCTGCGGGCCGCGGCCGTGATGCTGGTCGGTCAGGATGCCGAGATGCTCGCCCCGATCGAGCGCCGCGCCGACCTCGAAGGTGGCGCCGCGGTTCGAGGCGACCAGCTTGCCCATCATCTGCTCGCGCTGCTGCATCAGGTCTTCGGCGATGACATTGTTGGTCGGCGCGCGGAACAGCGACACGACCGGCAGGCCGAAGCGGGCGGCGACGACCGCGAGGATTTCCCAGTTGGCGAGATGGGCCGAGAAGATGATGCCGGGCTTGCCGTCGTCGCGCATGGCGAGGAACTGGTCGACGCCGACGACCTCGATCCGGCCCTCGCCGAGGCGCTCGGGATCGATGTCGACCAGCTTGTCGAGGAAGACATACTCGACCATGGTCTGGCCGAGCCCGGTCCAGACGCCCTGCAGGATCTTTTCCCGCTCGGCCTCGGACTTTTCGGGGAAGGCGGCGGCGAGGTTCTTTCGCGCCAGCTTGGTTTCCGAGACGAAGCGGCCGACGAAGCGGGCGACGGCGCCGCCGACGCGGCCGGCGCGTTCCTCGCCGAGCGAGCGCACGCCGGCGACCAGCCCGCGCACGCCGAAGGCGATCGACGCGTGGGCCGCCTTCGAGCGCGTGATGCGCCGCATCAGCTTCTTGAACGGCTTCTTCTTTTTGCTCGGCAGCGCCATCGGATCAGAGCGTGACGATGATCTTGCCGAAGACCTGGCGCTGTTCGATGCGGTCGAGCGCCGCGTCGATGTTGTCGAACGGCACGGTGCTGTCGATGACCGGCGTGACGATGCCGGCGCCGATCTTGGCGAGCGACTGCTCGATGTTCTCGATCCGGCAGCCGAACGAGCCGATCAGGCGCAGCTGCTGCTGGTAGAGCTGGAACAGGTTGATCTCGGTCGAGATGCCGGTGGTCGAGCCGCAGGTGACGAGCGTGCCGCCGCGCTTCAGCGAGAACACGGAGCCGGCCCAGGTGTCGACGCCGACATGCTCGAACACGACGTCGCAGCCGCGCTTCTTGGTCAGCTTGCGGACGACGCCCTCGAAGCGCTCCTCGCGGTAGTTGATGACGTGGTCCGCGCCGAGCGCCTTGGCCTTCTCGCCCTTCTCGTCGCTGCCGACGGTGGTGATGACCGTGGCGCCGACCGCCTTGGCGAGCTGGATCGCCGCCGTGCCGATGCCGCTGCCGCCCGCCTGGACCAGGATGGTCTGGCCGGCCTCGAGCTTGGCGTTGTCGAACAGCATGTGCTGCACGGTGCCGAAGGTGATCGGGGTGCAGGCGGCGTCCTGCACCGAGACATTGTCCGGCGCCGGCACGACGTGGCGGGCCTTCAGCGTGACGTAGTCGCAGGCGAGGCCGTCGATGTGGAAGCCGCGCACGCCGGCGACGTTCTCGCAGAGATTGTCCTTGCCGGCATGGCAGGCCGGGCAGGTGCCGCAGGTCTCGGCGCCGTAGATGGCGACGGTCTGGCCGACGCGGACGCTGGAAACCTCGGGGCCGACGGATTCGACCGTGCCGGCGGCTTCCGCGCCCACCGTCAGCGGCAGCTTGCGCTTGGCGAAGGCCATGCCGCGCCAGCCCCAGACGTCGATGTGGTTCAGCGCGACGGCGCCGATCTTGACGCGCACCTCGCCGGGACCCGGCTCGGCGGACATCGGGACATCAACGATGGAAAGCTTGCGGTCGGCGAGCAGCTGGAGGGCGCGCATGGAATATCCGGTCTTGTGGTCTGAACAGGGCCTGCTTTAGCGTTTCGGCGCCCAACATGCCAGTGGCACGGGGCGGACCGAGCGTCGCGGTCAGGCCGGGCCGGCCGCGATCACCAGGCAGGCGTTCTGGCCGCCGAAGCCGAACGAGTTCGACAGCACCATCGAAACCGGCGCCTCGCGGGCGACGTTCGGCACCACGTCGAGGGCGATCGACGGGTCGGCCGTGTCGTGGTTGATGGTCGGCGGGATCAGGCCGCTGCGGATGGTCTGGATCGAGAAAACCGCCTCGATCGCGCCGGCCGCCGTCAGCGTGTGGCCGATCATCGACTTGTTGGAAGAGATCGGGATCTGCTTGACGTGCTCGCCGAACACGGCCTCGAGCGAGAGGCCTTCCATCTTGTCGTTTTCCGGCGTGCTGGTGCCGTGCGCGTTGATGTAGTCGACCGCGTCGGGACCGATGCCGGCGTCGCCGAGCGCCTGGCGCATGGCGCCGATGACGGGCGAGCCGTCCGGCTTCGAGCGGGTGCGGTGGAAGTCGTCGGCCTGCTCGCCGACGCCGCGGATGACCGCGAGGATCTCGGCGCCGCGCGCCACCGCCGCATCATAGTCCTCGAGCACGAGTGCGCCGGCGCCCTCGGCCATGACGAAGCCGTCGCGGTTCTTCGAGAACGGCCGCGAGGCGAGCTCGGGAACCTCGTTGTTGGTCGAAAGCGCCGAGAGCAGCGAGAAGCGGATCAGCGATTCGATCTGCACGGAGCCGTCCGTGCCGATGCACAGCGCCGCCTCGGTATCGCCGCGCCGGATCGCCTCGACGCCGAGCTGGATCGCGGTCGCGCCCGAGGCGCAGGCCGTCGACAGCGAGATCGGCGCGCCGCGCGTGCCGAACCGGTCGGCCGTCTTCTCGGCGACGCAGGCATAGAGCGCGTAGTCGTAGAGGTCGGGATCGTTCGCCGCGAGGGCGCTGCCGATCATCCGGTCATAGGGATCGGCGATGTCCGGATTGCCGTTGTCGTAGAGGTCGCGCTTGACCGACCAGTCGAGCTCGACCGGCGGCACGGCCATGAACAGCATGCCGGGGAAATCGCCCGGCGCGCCGATCTTGGCGCGCGTGATCGCCTCGTCGGCGGCGAGCTCGGCCAGCTTCTCGGTCAGCACGGCCGAGCGCGGCGCCTCGTCGAACAGGAAATCGACGGTGCCGGCGATCGTCGTCCTGAGATGATCGACGGGGAAGCGGTTGATGCGGTGGATGCCGGACGTGCCGGAAGTCAGCGCCGACCAGTTGTCGTCGACGCCCTGGCCGAGCGAGGTGACGACGCCCATGCCGGTGACGGCGACGACGGGACGCCCGAGATGATCACGCGTCTTGCCCGGGATCTTGCCCATGATCTTGACCTTTCTCAGTCGATCGCTTCGACGAGCGCCATGCCTTCGCCGCGCCAGAACCCCCAGCTCGTGGCAATGATCTGGGTGGGCGCCTCGGCGGCTTCAAGCTCCAGGCCGGTCGGATCGGCCGGGCGATAGAAGCCTTTTCGCGACAGCGCCAGCGCGGCGAGCGCGACCTGGGCCGGGAAGGCGGCCTCGAGGCCGTTGCCGATCAGGCTCTGCGGCGCGCGCACGGGACCGACGGTGCCTGCGGCGACCAGTTCTTCCAGCAGCGCGCGTTCTTCCAGCGTCGCCGGGCCGATGCCGGTCGCGCCCGAGAGCACGCCGACGGGCTTGTCGCCGAGCGCCGGCTTCAGCGTCTCGACCTGGCCGCGCGCCACGGCGGCGGCCTGTCCGGGCTCGCGGCGGCTGCGGCCGGAAAGCACCGGGCCGAGCTTGGCATAGGCCGTCTTGCCGCGCGCCTCGGCGCTGGCGCGGGATTCGAGTACCAGGAACACGCCGATCGAGCCGGTGACCATGCCGCCGCCGGCATTGGCCCGCTCCCAGACGGAGTTGACGGCGCCCTGCCAGAGCGTGTTGCCGAGCGCCAGGCTCAGCAACATGTCCTTGCGTTCGGCATTGTAGGCGCCGCCGACGAGGAACTGCTCGCCCTGTCCGGCGCGGATGCGCCGGGCGGCGATCTCGACGGCGCTGATGCCGGCGAGTTCCTCGCCCATGAAGGTGCGCGACGAGCCGGTGACCTTGTGGACGATCGAGATGTTGCCGGCGAGCAGGTTGGAGAGCTGCGCCAGGAACAGGGTCGGGCGCAAATCGTTGGCGAGACGCTCGTTCAGGAAGGCTTCCGACTGGGCGCCGCCGCTCAGGCCGGCCAGGATCTGGCCGTCGACGTCGACGTCGCGTTCGCCGCCGCCCGCCGCCACGATCATGTCCATATGGGCGAGGCGCTCGAGATCGCCGGCGAGGCCGGCATCGGCGAGCGCTAGGCCGGCCGCGTAGGTGCCGAGGCGCTGCCACGGCTCCATCTGGCGCTGGTCGGCCTTGCGCGGGATCTGCTTGTCGAGCTCGAGCGGCACCATCGGCAGGACCGGGAACGGCGCGAAGCGCTCGGTCTCGGCTTTGGCGGGCTTCGGCGGGTCGACCGCCAGCGCCTGCCAGTGCGCGTCGAGCCCCTCGCCGAGCGAGGAGATCAGCCCGATGCCGGTGATCCAGACCTCGTGACCGTCATCCATGCCAGGCTTGTCGCTCATGCCGCGTCTCCGACCGGCGTCAGGCCGATCTGCTGGACCCGCGCGCGCATATTTTCGACGAGCTCGGGTGCGGGGAAGTCCATCACCTTGAGCGTCAGCTCGGCCTCGCAGACCGGGCCGTTCTGCTCGATCTTCGCCTCGGTCACGGCGAAGCCGGAGCCGTCATGGCTCAGCGTCGCATAGACGTCGAGTTCGGCGCCGGGCTCGATGAAGCGGCGGAACTTGGCCTTCTTGCAGCCGGCGAAGAACGGCATGCGCGAGAGGCCGTTGAGGCCGAGGATCAGGAAGCCGGACGCCTGCGCCATGGTCTCGATCAGGAGCACGCCCGGCATGATCGGATAGCCGGGAAAGTGTCCCTCGAACACAGGGCTCGTCTCGGGGACGAAGGCCTTGGCATGAATCCGACCGGTCGCGGCGTCGAAATCGACGATGCGATCGATCATCTGGAAATATTCGAGACGCATGGCCGCGCGGCGCCGATCCGATCAGGCGTTCTTCTTGGCGACGAGATCGTCGATGTGGGCGCAGAGGTTCTTCAGGAGGAAGTACTCCTCGACCGAAGCCTTGCCGGCGTTGACTTCCTGGGTCCACTGCTCGAGCGGGATCTTGATCCCGAACTTCTTGTCGAGCGCGAAGACGATGTCGAGGAAATCGAGGCTGTCGATGCCCAGATCGTCAATGGCGTGCGACTCCGGCGTGATCTTCTCACGCGGAATTTCGCTGGTCTGGGCAATCACATCGGCGACGACGTCGAACGTGGAAGACATGACGGTCACGTAATCCTATCTCTAGAATGGCTCTCGTATTCCGGGGCCGGGGCGCGATCTAGCAGCGGTGTTGAAGGGTGCGCGGCAGACACGTCGGCCGGTCCCGCAAGCCAAGGCAGCAGGGAATCCATCCGCCCTGATACCGCGTGCCGTCGAGAAATACCAGCCTGTCGCGCCGGTGCGACGAATTCGTTCCCCCTGTGAGGCTATCGCGCATCGGATCAGGCCACGGCGACGACGTCGACCTCGACGTCGAGCTCGTGGTCGCCCGAGGTGACGATGACGCCGTCGACCGGCGCGGCGTCGGAATAGTCGCGGCCGACCGCCAGCACGACGTGGTCCTCGGCCACCTGCACGCCGTTGGTGGGGTCGAGCCCGACCCAGCCGATGTCGCGGCCGCACCAGACCGCGACCCAGGCATGGGTGGCGTCGGCGCCTTCGAGGCGCGGCTGCCCCGGCGGCGGCAGCGTGCGCAGGAAGCCGCTGACATAGGCGGCCGGCAGGCCGAGCGTGCGGAGCCCGGCGATCATCACATGGGCGAAGTCCTGGCAGACGCCGGCGCGCTTGGCGAAGGCGTCGCCCGGCAGCGTCGTGACGTCGGTCGCGGTCGGGTCATAGGCGAAGTCGGCCTTGATCCGGCGGGTCAGGTCGAAGGCGGCGGCGAGGATCGGTCGTCCGGGCGGAAAGCTCGCCGCCGCATAGGCGCCGATGGCCTCGTCGATGGCGATGGCGCGGCTCGCGAACAGGAAATGCACCGGCGAGGTCGGCCCGAGATCGGTCTCCGCCACGGCCTGGCGGCGGATCTGCTCGAAGGCCGGCGTCGTGTTGGCGTCGAGCGGCGGGCCGGCCTCGACGGCGACGCGCGCCCGCGTCTCCAGCGTCAGCTCCTCATGCGGGAAGGCGAAGGCCACGGTGGTGATCCGGTTGCCGAAGAAATCGCGTCCGTCCTGCCGCTCGGTCGGCGCCGGCGTGATGACGAGGTCGGCGGCGATGACGCGCTGGCCGGCGCGCGCCACGGGCAGCAGGCGCAGCACCTGGCGCGCGAACGGCACCGGCGCGGCGTAGCTGTAGCGGGTCGTCTGGCGGATGTCGTAGAGCATCAGGCGGTGCCCTCCGCCGGCTCTGCCGGGCGCCGGTGGGTGAAATAGGCAAGCGCGATCTCGTCGGAGATTCGCATCAGGTCTCGCTCGAGGCCGAGGATGTGGTCGATGCCGAGCGCCGCCGCGTCGGCGGTGCCGGTCTCCGCGGCAAGCCGGGTGGCGATGCGGTCGGCCGGGCCCAGGATGCCGGCCGGCGCATGGGCCGGCAGCTCCGAGAGCAATTGCCGGATGCGCTCCGCCTGGAAGGCGAGGGCGCGCGGGTTGCGGCTGTCGAGCAGCACCAGGTCGACCACCGGCACGCGCGCCGGCATCATCACGTAGCGGATGCGGTAGGTGATCTGGCTGTCGGCGAGTTCGAGCAGCGCGTCGAGTTCGCCGGGCTGGCCGGACATGCCGCAATAGCGGACGGCGCGGGCGATCGCGAGGCCGCGCTCGATGCGCCGGCCCGTCTCCAGGAAACGCCAGCCATGCTGGCGCACCATGTTCTCGTGCACCAGGCCGGAGAAGGCAGCGATCAGGCGCAGCGCCGCGTTGGCGCGTTCGAGGATATCGCTGTCGGTCTCGCCCTCCAGCGGTTGCTGCATCAGCGCTTCCAGGTCGGCGACGCAGCGCCAGGCGTCGGGCGACAGGCGGTCGCGGATCACGGAAGCCGCGCGGCGGGAAGCTTCGGCCAGGCGCGGCGCGGTGTTGAAGGCGCCGCGATCGGTGAGGATCGCCAGCGCCCGCGCCGAGGGCGACGCGTGCTCGTCGTCCTCGACGGAGCCGGCCTCGGCCAGCGCCGCGTCGAG
>JAEWAD010000435.1 GCA_023391905.1 Pseudomonadota bacterium
CCTCCGGAGCCGCCCGATCCATTTCTCCAGAACAGACGGATCCTGACCCATGCAAAGCCGCTGGAACGGCGACGAGGCCAATCGTTTCATTGAGGCAGCCCTTGCCGCCGGCCAGAGCGAGGCGCTCGGGCTGCGCATCTATACGTCACGCATCATCGGCCAGGATCCCGATCTCGTGCTGCATGGCGGCGGCAACACCTCGGCCAAGGTGACCGGCGCCGACGGCCAGGAGATCATGCACATCAAGGGCAGCGGCTGGGACCTCGACACCATCGAGGCGCCGGGCCTGCCGGCCGTACGGATGGAACCGCTCCTCGCCGCGCGCGACGGCGGCAAGCTCTCGGATCCCGAGATGGTCGCGCTGCTGCGTTCCGCGCTGCTCGATCCGGCTTCGCCCAACCCTTCGGTCGAGGCGCTGCTGCACGCCTTCCTGCCGTTCCGCTTCGTCGACCATACGCACGCGACGGCGGCTCTGGCGCTCGCCAACCAGCCCGACATGCGCGAGACCGTGAAGCGCATCTATGGCGACCGACTTGCCTGGGTCCCTTATGTCATGCCCGGCTTCGACCTCTCGATCGAGGGCGACATTGTCCATCGCGACCATCCCGGCTGCGAGGGCCTCTGGCTGGAGAACCACGGCCTGTTCAGCTTCGCCGAAACGGCAGAGGCCTCGTATGAACTGATGATCGAATTCGCGACGCTCGCCGAGCAGGAACTGGCCCGCGCCGGCGTGCCGCTGGAAGGCCCGCAGGCGAGCGACCGCGACGCCGACCCGGCGCTGGTCGAGCGGCTGACCGCCGCCCTCACCCGTCCCGGCTCGCCCTTCGCCAAGGGACTTGCGCTCGACTACCGCTCGACGCCGGCGATCCGCCGCCACGTGTCCAAGCCGGATGTCGACGCGATCGCATCGCGCGGCACGGTCACGCCCGACCACGTCATCCGCATCAAGCCGTTCCCGTTGATCCTCGATTCCGGGGCTTCCGAGGCGGATATCGACAAGGCGCTCGCCGGCTACATCGAGCGCTACACCGCCTATTTCGAGCGCAACGCCGCCAAGGCCGCCGAACCGAAGACGATGCTCGACGCCTATCCGCGCGTCGTGATCGTGCGTGGCGAGGGCATGTTCGGCCTCGGCGCCAATGCCAAGGCGGCCAAGATCGCCGGCGACCTGATCGAGCAGTCGACCCGCGTCATGAACGCCGCCGAGGCCTATGGCCGCTTCACGCCGATCTCGGAGGCGGACCTCTTCGACATGGAATACTGGTCGCTCGAGCAGGCCAAGCTGAAGTCGGCCTGAACCCGATCCCGTCGCGATGGCGTCGCTGCCGACACGGCAAGGGCAGCGACGTCGGTTCCCGCGCGCCGGTCGACGACCCGGGCAGCGGAAACCGGACGACCGGCTCTATGCCGTGAGGACGACGACCTTCGTATCCACCGGCGTTCTCGAATAGAGGTGGATCATGTCCTGGCTGAGCAGGCCGACACAGCCGCTGGTGACGCCCTTGCCGATCGAATTGGGGTGGCTGGACGCATAGATCGTGTACAGCGTGTATTTGCCGTCCTGGTAGAGATAGAGCGTGCGGGCGCCGAGCGGATTGTCGAGGCCGCCCGGCATGCCGCCGGCATATTTGGCAGCCTCCGGCTGGCGCGCGATCATTTCCTTCGGCGGCGTCCAGGTCGCCCATTCCGCCTTGCGACCGACATAGGCGTCGCCGCTCCAGCGGAACCCGTCGCGGCCGACATTGGCGCCGTAGCGGGTCGCCATACCGTCGCCCTCGACGCGGTAGACGTAGTACTTGCCGGGATCGACGATGATCGTGCCGGGGGCTTCCTTCGTCGCGTAGCGAACCGTCCGGCGGTAGTATTTCGGATCGACCTTGCTGACATCGGCGGCGGGAATCGGGAATTTCTCGTCGGGCACCGGTCCGTAGACCTTCTTCGCCTCGGCAAGGCTCATGCCTCCGGAGGTCGCGCAACCGGCGAGCCCCAGCGCGGCGACGCCGGCGCCGGCGCCCAGCAGGAACGACCGGCGGCTCGGAGCCCCCGGCTCGCGCCCGAGCAAAGCGAGTTCGTGCATCCGGCGATTGTCGGCATTCCGATCGTCCAGGATCATGATGTCGGACTTCCCATCTCTTCGTGCCCCGACAGCATCATACGCGGGAATCCGCCGCTGCGCGCGCCCTGCCGGGATGATTTTTTCGGCCTGCGGAGGGGATCATTTCAGCTCCGCCAGACACGCTCGCCCTCGCCGACGCTCTGAGCGGATGCACCAGGCCGACGCCCGCAACGGCGATCCAATGGCGAGGGGTCGAATCGCGTTAAGTGGCGAGATCAGGGAGGGCACATGGGTCCCGTAGGAAAAGCGCTTTGGCACATGGAGAGCCACCTTACGACGGCGATCACGCTTGGCGAGATTGCAGCAGCGAGCGGCCTCTCTCGTTTCGACCTGTCGCGAACCTTCGGTTCAGCCACGGGACACACGGTGATGGGATACCTGAGACGACGCCGCCTTTCGGAGGCCGCTCGCGCGTTGTCCGAAGGAGCGCCCGACATTCTGACGGTGGCGCTGGACGCGACCTACGGTTCCCACGAAGCGTTCTCTCGAGCCTTCCGTGAGCAATTCGGCCTGACGCCCGAGCAAGTTCGCAGCCAGGGCCATCTCGACAACATCCGCTATCTGGAGCCGATAAAAATGGACGAGTCTCTTCTCACCGATCTCGAGCCACCACGCGTCGAGGATTGTCGCGATCTGCTGATCGCAGGTCTCTCCGGTCGCTTCACCTTTGAGACAAACCAGGGCATTCCGGCTCTGTGGCAACGCTTCATCCCCTACCTCGGCAGCATTCCCGGGCAGGTGGAAGGGGCATCCTATGGCGTTTGCAGCAACGGCGACGATGCCGGAGGCTTCGACTACACCTGCGGGGTCGAGGTAACCGAGGCTCCCGACCTCCCGGGCGATTTGGCGTGCATCCGCATTCCCGCCCGGCGCTACCTGGTCTTCACCCACCGAGGCCATATCTCCACCATCAGTTCCACCGTGTACACGATTTGGAACAAGTACCTGCCCGAGACAGGCCAGGAGTCGGCCTGCGCACCGGACTTCGAACGCTACGATGCGCGCTTCGACCCCGTCAGCGGCTCGGGCGAAGTCGAAATATGGGTCCCCATCAAGAACTAGAGCGCCGGCAGGGATTAGGGTTGAAGTGAAGCGAGCCATGCAATCACTTTACCAAAAGCTACCCGTCTAGAGCCTCATCCGAGAGGCCCACCAGAGCATGAACGCACCGGGCCCGGGTCGTCTTGTTCGGCGGTCACCGATCCGGTCACGACGCCACTCCGACGTGCCGCCATGCGACACCTTGTCCACTCGCAGGCATCATGCGTGAATGTCCGGGTCGATTGTCGAATCGGAGACCAAAGCATGGACGACAGAAGCATTGGCTGGATTGCAGCGATCATCATCGGCGGTCTCGCCGGGTGGATCGCCTCGATGATCATGAAGAGCGACACCGGGATCATCCTGAACATCATTCTCGGCATCGTCGGTGCCGTCGTCGCAAGCTTCCTCTTCGGACTGATCGGTGTCGGTTTTTCCGGCTGGCTCGGCTATCTCATCTCCGGCCTTGTCGGCGCCTGCATCCTGATCGGGATCGGACGAGCGGTCAGGCGCTAGCGCCCTTCCCAAAGAAAAACCCGCCGGGCTACCGGCGGGTGCCTTTCATCGTCTTCAGCGTGTCGGACCTTCAGTCAAGCTTCCGCCGCGGGCCGAGCTGCTGTCCGAGAAGAAGGAAGGCTCAGGGGGGAAAGGCATCCTTCGCGGCGTACCATGCGCCAGAGGCGGTCACCGCCCGCGATCGCGATCCGGACATTGCGTGCCGGGCAAACCCGCGATTCTCAGCCACTCGGCGCGCAATGCCAGGCCCACACAAATCGACATCACCGTCTCCGCCCACCTGAAGCGATCAAGGTCGGAATCTCGGAAGCTGAACTCCCAGTCTTTGGGCACGACCGATTGGAGCGGCGTCTTCGACGCCAACGCGCAGGAAGGTCGAGCTTCCGGGGCGAACATGGGACGACAACTGTCCAGACGAAAAAGGCGCCTCGGAGGGCGCCTTGCAACCATCTGTTCTCATTGAGAATTTTGGTAGCGGAGGAGGGACTTGAACCCCCGACACGCGGATTATGATTCCGCTGCTCTAACCAGCTGAGCTACTCCGCCCCAGGACCGGCGTCGCCGCCGGCTGGAATGGCCCGCTTATAGGGAGCGGGGCCAAGCCCTGTCAAGCATCTGGCACGCGTCAGACGCGTTCAAACACAAGCAGTGTGAAAAACCCGATCGGACCGACCCGTCGGCGGTCGATCAGGCGCAGGTCCGAACGGCCGAGAATGCGTCCGATGTCGAAATCCATGTGCCAGCCGAGCGAGGCCGAAAGCGGCGCCAGCTTCTCGCCCATCCAGCCGCGCCAGCCCTTCTGCTCGGGAAAATGGCTGACCAGCACGACGGCGCCGCCGGGCTTGGTGACGCGGGCGAGCTCGGCCATCACCGCCTTCGGATCCGGCACGACGGTCAGCACGAACATCGCGACCGAGGTGTCGAAGCTCTCGTCGGCCATCGGCATCTCGCCGGCGTCGGCGACGTCGAGCGCCTCGACATTGGCGAGCTTGCCGGAGGCGACGCGCTCGCGCGCGATGTCGAGCATCTCGGGCGAGAGGTCGATGCCGGTGATGCGGTGGTCGGCGCGGTAATGCGGCAGCGAGATGCCGGTGCCGACGCCGCATTCGAGAATGCGACCAGCGGGCAGCTCGTTGACGAAGCTAACGGCCGAGCGCCGTCCGGCCTCGAAGACATAGCCGAAGACGCGATCATAGATCGGCGCCCAGCGGGCATAGGTGCTGCGGACCGCTTCCTCGTCGATCCGCGCCGCGCGCTTTCGGTTGCCGGCGAAGGACTTCCACTTGCGGGCGACGTCTTCAAAGAATTCCGGCATTGCTCTCCCTCAGGCTGCTGCGACATGATCCGGGACGATCAGGCGACGCAACGCCTCTTCCGCCTCGGCGTTCCGTTCGGCTCGCGCGATCCAGCCACCGCCGAGAACGCGCGCGCCCTCCCCCTCGCCGGCATAGAACACACAGGCCTGGCCGGGGGCGACCCCGGTTTCACCATCGAGAAGCGAGACCAGCGTCTCGCCGTCGCGCTGGACCAACTCGGCGCGCTGCGGCGCCCGCGTCGAGCGCACGCGCGCAAAGATCTCGAGC
>JAEWAD010000446.1 GCA_023391905.1 Pseudomonadota bacterium
CCGGCGCCACGCCGGCCACCGATGCGCGCCAAGCTTGCAAGGCCCGCGCCGTCTCCGGCGCGGGCCTTTTCTTTTCCGCAGCCGCGCCTTGCCACGCCCGGCTTTCCCTGAGACGATCATCGCGCGGGCCGGATCTCTGGCTCCGGTTCACGCATCCAAGACATGAGAATGATCTTAGAACATTTCATGAACGGAGGAAGCGATGACGGACAGGAACGGAGGTGGCGTCGGCAGAAGTGCCGGCCCCAAGGCAATTGCCCTGATCGGCCCGTTCGGCAGCGGCAAGACCACGCTGATGGAGGCGATCCTGGCCCGCACCGGCGCCATCGCCAAACCCGGATCCGTCGGCGAAGGCACGTCGATCGGCGACAATGCCCCCGAGGCCCGCGCCCATGCCATGAGCGTCGAGCTCAACGTCGCCGAAACCAGCTTCATGGACGAGCGCATCACCCTGCTCGACTGTCCCGGATCGGTCGAGTTCGGGCATGAATCCGAAGCCATCCTCGACGCCGTCGACTGCGCGATCGTGGTTGCCGAACCGGACGAGAGGAAGGTGAGCGCCCTGCAGCTGATCCTGAAGCGGCTGGAGGAGCGCGGCATTCCGCGCATCCTGTTCCTGAACAAGATCGACAAGAGCGACAAGAACGTCCGCGAGACGCTGACCCTGCTGCAGACGGCCAGTGCCGTGCCGCTGCTGCTCCGCCATATCCCGATCCGCCAGCACGACGTCGTCACCGGCTTCGTCGACCTCGCCCTGGAGCGCGCCTTCGTCTACCGCGAATACGCCCCGAGCGAGCTGATCGACATGACCGACGAGGTCCGCGTCGCCGAAGCGCGCGAGCGTTACGCGCTGCTTGAGAAGCTCGCCGACTATGACGACGCGCTAATGGAGGAACTGCTCGAGGACGTCGAGCCGTCGCGCGAACGCGTGCTGGCCGATCTCGTCGCCGACATGCGCGCCGGCCTCGTCTGCCCGGTCCTGATCGGCTCCGCCCTGCACGGCCATGGCGTCGGCCGCCTCCTGAAGGCGATCCGCCACGAGGTTCCCGACATCGCGGCGACCGCGGCGCGTCTTGGCCTTCCCGACGGCAACGAGACGGTACTGCAGGTCCTGAAGACGCTGCAGACAGGCCATGCCGGCAAGCTGTCGATCGCCCGCGTGATGCGCGGCTCCGTCGCCGATGGCACGGAGCTGCTCGGCCCCGAAGGCCCGGTCGGCCGCGTCTCCGGGTTGCTGCGGGTTCTCGGCCAGCAGACCTCCAAGCGCGAGCCGGCGACGGCCGGCGAGGTCGTCGGGCTCGGCAAGCTGGACGGCGCCGCGACGGGCATGACGCTCGCGACCGGCAAGACGCCGCCGCAGCAGCTCGCGCCGCTCGCGGTTCCCGAGCCGGTGATCGCCCTCGCCATCGCGCCGGGAGAACGGAAGGACGAGGCCAAGCTCGCCACCGCGCTCGGCCGGCTCGCCGAGGAAAGTCCGTCGCTCGTCATCAGCCAGGACGAGGAGACCGGCGAGATCCGGCTCGGCGGCCAGGGCGAGATGCATCTGCGCGTCGCCATCGAGCGCCTCGCCGCGCGCTACGGCCTCAAGGCGGAGACCCGCCCTCCTTCCGTGCCCTATCGCGAGACCATCCGGGGCACGGCCACCGTGCGCGGCCGGCACAAGAAGCAATCGGGCGGCCACGGCCAGTTCGGCGATTGCGTGCTCGAGGTGCGGCCGCAGCGGCGCGGCGAAGGCTTCCTGTTCGAGGATGCCATCACCGGCGGCGTCGTGCCGCGAAATTACATTCCGGCGATCGAGGCCGGCGTGCAGGACGTGCTGAAACGCGGCCCGCTCGGCTTCCCGGTCGTCGACGTCGCCGTCAAGCTCGTCGACGGCTCCTATCACAGCGTCGACTCGTCCGATCAGGCCTTCCGCACCGCGGCGCAGATCGGCATGCGCGAGGCGCTGGAAGCCTGCACGCCCGTCCTGCTCGAGCCGATCCTGCATGTCTCCGTCTCGGTCCCGTCCGAGGCGAGCTCGCGCGTCAACATGATGGTCACGCAGAGACGCGGCCAGCTGCTCGGCTTCGACGCCAAGCGCGACTGGCCCGGATGGGACGTCGTCGAGGCCGAGATTCCGGAATCGGAGATGCCGGGCCTGATCGTCGAACTGCGCTCGGCGACGGCCGGCGTAGGCAGTTATGAAAGTCGCTTCGATCATCTGTCGGAGCTGAGCGGACGCCTCGCCGAGCAGATCTCGGTCAAGCGGGGAACGCGCGCCGCCTAGCCGCCGCGTCGGAGCGGGCGGGGCGCGACCATGTCGCGCTCCGCCGGCAAGCCCCCCTGCTCGTCATGGCTGTATCGCGACAATCTGATCGCGCATCTTCGCTCTTCCTCAACGAATCCCTGCGATATGGTTCGGCAGACGACTGATATTCAGGCCAGGGCCAGTGCTTCGACTTCCCCTTCCGCTCGTCTCTTTCCTCGCCGGCGGGCTTCTGTACACCTCGGCAGGAGTGTTCGGGGTGTGGCTGATGCACATCGCCGACAGCGTGCCGGCCTTCTGGCCGGCCAACGGGCTTGTCGTCGCGCTGATCCTGACGCTCGGCATCCGCCAGATGGCGTGGGTTCTCGCCGGGGCACTGGTGGGCAGCATCCTCATCCAGTCTGTGCTGATGGCCGGCGTCCTGGGCGTGTCGATCGCCGCGTCGGACCTCCTGGAAGTCGCCCTCGTCGCCTATGCGGCGCATCGCCTGCGCGTGCACGGCTCCGGGCTGGAAAGCGTCTTCAGCGTCGTCGCCCTGGTCGCGATCATCTCGGCCACCTCGGCCTTGAACGCGCTCGGCGCAGGCCTCGCGCTCAACATCTACCGGGACCTGCCGCTCACCGACACGCTGTCCATGCTCTGGCGGCTCAACGCCACCAGCGCGCTGATCATCCTCGCGCCCTTTTTCGCGGTGGCGAAACCTGGTCGCATGGCAGAGTTCCGCAGTCTGCTGAAGCATGGCCACGACATCGGGCGCACCATCGAGTTCCTGGCGATCCTGCTCCTCGTCGTCGTCGCCATCCTGTCGATGCAGTGGACGGGCGTCTCGATGATCGCCTTCTTCACCGCGCCGCTGCTCTGGTGCGCGATCCGCTTCGGACCGGCGCCGACGGCGGTCATCGGCTCCCTGCTTTCGCTCTCCATCATCCTGCTGATCGTCAGCGACGCCTGGCCGACCGCCTATGCGAACGCATCAATTGCATGGCAATTGCAGCGAACCGAACTGGCGCTGAGCTTCAACACGCTGCCACCGCTCTTCGTCGCCGCCGCCATGGCCCACATCCAGACCTCCGCCCGGGCGCTGAAGCTCAGCCAGGAGCGCCTGCGCTATGCGCTCGCCGGCTCCGGCGAAGGCGTCTGGGACTGGAACATCCGCACCAACGAGACCTATTTCAGCGACAGCTGGTACGCGATCCTCGGCTACGAGCGGCATGAACTTCCCGAGATATCGGAGACATGGGAACAGCTCCGCCATCCCGACGACCGGGCGGAAAACCGCCGCCGCGTCGGAGACCATCTCGAAGGACGAACACCGCGCTACAGCATCGAGCAGCGCTTCCGCCACAAGGACGGCCGCTGGATCTGGGTCCTCGACCGCGGCAGCGTCGTCGAGCGCGACGCCGACGGGACGCCGCTGCGCGCCGTCGGCACGCTGCTCGACATTTCGCGCCGGCGCGCGCGCCAGGAAGAGCTCGACCGTCGCGCCCACCACGATCCGCTGACCGGTCTCGCCAATCGCGCCGCGCTGCGCGAGGCCTTCCAGGCCCGCAACGAGGCCCGTCGATCATTCTGCTTCATCCTGATCGATCTCGACGACTTCAAGCCGATCAACGACCAGTTCGGCCATCAGTTCGGCGACCACGCTCTAGTGGCGATCGCCGACCGCATCCGCGCCTGCCTCGGGCCGAACGACCTCGCGGCGCGGATCGGCGGCGATGAATTCGCGCTGCTGGTCGAGCTGTCCGTCGACGAGGCCGAGGCCATGGCGCAACTGCTGATCGACCGCATCTCCGAGCCGATCGGCTTCGCCGACGCGGTCGTCTCCACCGGCGCCAGCATCGGCATCGCGACAGTCGACGATGGCGAGCCGGATTTCCAGACCGCCTACCTGAATGCCGACATCGCGCTCTACGATGCCAAGGCCAATGGCGGATCGAGCTTCCGCCGCGGCGGTGACGGCGGCACCCGGAAGGGCGACAGCCACGCGGCCGCGACGGCGCTCGCCGCCTCAGACGCGCCCGCCCTCGCCGGTGGTGAGCCAGCCGACGATCCCGCTGAGGATCGCCAGGATGCCGCAGACGATCGTCACGGCTGAGAAGCCGGCGATCGTCGCGCTTTCCCAGAGCCCCTGCGCCATCGTCGCGATCGCGCCATCCGTCGCGCCCAGCTCTCCGCCAAAGCCGGCCGCCCGCACCAGCGCGGCGGCATCGGGCGGCGCCCCGACGAGCACACGCTCGAAGCCATAGCCGACGGCGATGCCAAGGCTCGCCACCGCGAGCAGCCCCGCGACCCGCGCCACGGCGTTGTTAATGCCGGACGCCGCGCCGCCGCGCGCGTCCGGCGCCGCGTTCATCACGGCGGTCGAGAGCGGCGCCCCGGTGATGCCCATGCCGAGCCCCATCAGCAGCATGGTCGGCACGAGCGCCGGCCAGAAGCCGCCATGGACGACCGCCGGCGACAGGAGGAGGAAGCTCACGCCGGTCAGGATCGGCCCGACCGTCAGGCAGGGCCGGACGCCGACCTTGTCCGCCAGTCCGCCGCCGAAGCGCGACAGGCCGGCCATCACGACGACGAAGGGCAGGAACACCGACCCGGCCAGCGCGGCGCGGTAGTGGTGGCCCTGGATCAGGGCCGTCGGCAGGAAGAACAAGGCGCCGGAAAGCGCGAAATAGAGCAGCAGCGTCAGGACGTTGACCCCGGAGAAGGTGCGGCTGGCGAAGAGGTCGAGCGGCATCATCGGCGTCGGTGTCCGCGCCTCGAAGACGACGAAGCCGACAAGGACCAGCGCTCCGGCGATCGCCAGCAGAACGGCCATCCCGCCGGGGTCGGCGCCGCCCGAGCCAAGTACCGTCAGGCCATAGGCCAGGAGCCCGAGCCCGAGCACCGCCAGCGCGCCACCGGTCCAGTCCATCGCCGCCGACTTCCGGACGGCATCCGCCGGGACGCGCGTCCGGCAGAGCCACCAGGCGACGACGGCGAGCGGCAGGTTCATCCAGAACAGGAAGCGCCACGAGCCGAGATCGATCAGGGCGCCGCCGAGGATCGGACCGATCGCCGGCGCGATCGACGAGGCGGCGGCCCATGTGCCGATCGCCCGCCCCCGGATCGCCGCCGGATAATGCGCGGAGATCAGTGCCAGCGACCCCGGCACCATCATGGCGCCGCCGACGCCCTGCACGGCCCGGGCGACGATCAGGCTCTCCGGCGACCAGGCGAGGCCGCAGGCCGCCGAGGCGAGCCCGAACAGGGCGATGCCGAACATGAAGACGCGGCGCAGGCCGTAGGCGTCGCCGGCGGCCCCGCCGAGCAGGGTGAAGGCGGCGAGCGTCAGCGTATAGGCGTTCGAGGTCCACTGCGCCTCTGCCAGGCTGGCGCCGAGGCTGGCCCGGATCGCCGGCAGGCCGACCGTGATGATCGAACCGTCCATGAAGGCCATGCCGGAGGCGAGGATCGTGGCCGCCAGAACATAGCCGCTCGGTCCGGCAACAGCGTTGTCCGACTCGATCCTGCCCGCCTCGCCCACGCTCGCCTCCCTGGCAAATCGGCGGCTCACAATAGTCGATAACGCGACGGCACGGATCTTCGCCGAGGCGGGATGTCGTCAAATTGATCCCCAAGTTGATCCCCGGGCGGATCGCATCGGCACGTCGGCGCTTGAGGTCGTATCGCGTCGCCCTAGCCTCCCTCGGGGAGCTGGCTCGCCAATGGAGATGCGCCATGCACGCTCGACCCCTTCTCGCTGGCATTCTTCTGACCGTCCTGGGCGCGGGCCTCGCGCAGGGAAAGGACCTTCCCGTCGACCTTGAACTTGTCCTCGCCGTCGACGGATCCCGGTCGATGGATCCGGACGAGCAGCTGCTGCAGCGGCAAGGCTACATCGCCGCCTTGCGCCATCCGGAGGTCATCGCGGCGATCCAGTCGGGTCCGCTCGGCCGGATCGCGATCACCTATTTCGAGTGGTCCGGCGTCAACTCGCAGCGGATCGTGGTGCCGTGGAGCCTGATCGAGGATTCGGAAAGCGCCGACGCGGTCGCCTCGCGCATCCGCCCGGGTGAGATCTATGGCCGCTATGGCACGTCGATCTCGGCGAGCCTCGCCTTCGGGGCGGCGTTGTTCGACGACAATGGCTATGCCGGCGAACGGCGCGCCATCGACGTCTCCGGCGACGGCCCGAACAACATGGGGCCTCCGGTCGCGCCGGTGCGCGACGCGGTCATCGCGCGCGGCATCGTCATCAACGGGCTGGCGATCACCTTGCGCAATCCGCGCCAGGACGCCGGCACGGGCTATTTCGACATCGACAATCTCGATGCCTATTACCGCGACTGCGTCGTCGGCGGCGTCGGCGCCTTCACCATCGCGGTGACCGCCGTCGAACAGTTCGAATCCGCCATCCGGCGCAAGCTGGTGACGGAAATCGCGGCCGTCCAGCCGCGGATCATCCCGGTCGCCGAGCAGGAGGTCCTGCCCAAGGCGGACTGCATGATCGGCGAAACCGGCACGGGCCGGCGCCTGCCTCGCTAGGACCACACTTCGCGGTACATTGGGCGGACGCGCATCGGTTGCGCGAAGCGGGATGCTTCGCCAAGCTGCGCCGATACATCCCAATGGCGAGGCAAGCGTGCGCATCCTGTTCAGTCTCTTCCTGCTCGTCGTCGCGAGCCTGCCGGCGGCGGCGCAGTCGGCCGCGCAGGCCAAAGTCGAGAAGCAGTTCCAGTCCTGGCTCGCGACCACCGTCCGCGCCGACGCGGCGGCGCGTGGCGTGTCGCCGCGCACGCTCGACGCCGCCTTCGCCGGACTGACGCTCGACTGGTCGCTGCCTGATCTCGCCCCGCCCGGCTTCCCTAGGAAGCGCGACGAGCCGCAGCGGCAGACGGAGTTCTCCGGTCCCGCCCGCTATTTCCGCGAAACCAACCTCGCCACGCTGACCAATGGCGGCCGCGCCCGCATGGGCCAGTGGTCGAAGACGCTGGCGCAGATCGAGAAGGCCTATGGCGTGCCGGCCTCGATCCTCGTCGCGATCTGGGGCCGCGAATCCGGCTTCGGCAACGCCAAGCTGCCCTACCCGGCCATCCGCGCGCTGGCGACCGAGGCCTTCATGGGCGCGCGCAAGGCGAACTTCTATCCGGAGTTCATCGCGGCGCTGCAGATCCTCGAGGGCGACCACATCCCGCTCTCCGAAATGAAGAGCTCGTGGGCCGGCGCGCTCGGCCAGCCGCAGTTCCTGCCGTCGAAATATCTGACGCTCGCCGTCGATTTCGACCGCGACGGCAAGCGCGACATCTGGGAATCGGTGCCGGATACGCTCGCCTCGATCGCCAACTACCTGCGCCAGAACGGCTGGCAGCCTGGCGTCGGCTGGGGCGTCGAGGTGATGGTTCCCGACAGCGTCTCCTGCAGCCTCGAGGGCCCCGAGCAGGGCAAGACGCTGGCCACCTGGCAGAAGATGGGCATCAAGCCGATCGGCGGCGGCAAGCTCGCCGGGCGGACTCCGGAGCGGATCGGTCATCTGCTGATGCCGGCCGGCCGGCATGGCCCCGCCTTCATCGTCTCGTCGAATTTCTACGTGCTGAAGAGCTACAACGAATCCGACCTCTACGCGCTGTTCATCGGCCATCTCGCCGACCGGATGCGCGGCGCCGGCACGCTCAGCGCCGCCTGGGGCGATGTCGGCGGCTTCAAGCGCTCCGATGTGCGCGCCATGCAGGAACGCCTCGTCAAGCAGGGCGCCGATGTCGGCAAGGTCGACGGCCTCGTCGGCTTCAAGACCCGGATCTCGATCGGCGCCTGGGAGGAAGCCAATGGCCGGGCCGCCACCTGCTTCCCCGATGCCGCCCTCTTGAAGGCGATCCGCTGACCACGCCGGCGGCCCGAGCGCGCCGCTACGGAATGTTTCGCCGGCACCTACCGAATCAGCGCGAATTGCCCTAGATTAGAAGGGTCATCAACAATCGAAAGGAGGTGGTCTAGTGTCTCATTGTCGTTCGCCGCGTGTGTCGGTTGCAATGGTCCGGATCTCTGCCTTCGTAGAGGTTTGCGCCGCGTGACCGGTCTTTCTCCGGTCACATGCCGGAGCGCGGTCTGACAATGGAAGGGTCGCCCGGACGGGCGGCCCTTCTTGCTTTTCGGATTAGGAATGTCCCGCCCCATCGAAATCTATGTCGACGCCGACGCCTGCCCGGTGAAGGCCGAAATCTACAAGGTCGCCGAGCGCCACCGCTTGAAGGTCTATGTCGTCGCCAATGCCGGAATCGCCGTGCCGCGTGATCCGCTGGTCGAGCGCGTGATCGTGACGAGCGGCCCCGACGTCGCCGACGACTGGATCGCCGAGCGCGTCGGTCGCGGCGACATCGTCGTCACGGCGGATATCCCCCTCGCCGACCGCTGCATCAAGGCCGGCGCCGACGTCATCGGCTCGAATGGCAAACCGTTCACCGAGGCCTCGATCGGCAACGTGCTGGCGACCCGCAACCTGATGGAAGAACTGCGTTCGGCCGGCGCCATCACCGGCGGCCCGCGCCCCTTCTCGCAGAAGGACCGCTCCGCCTTCCTGTCGGCGCTCGACCTCGCCATCATGCGGCTGAAGCGGGCCGGCTTCGGTCAATCGAACTAAATTCACCTGAATTGCGGTCCGTGTGACCCCGGTCACGCTGCGACGCCACTTCAACCGCTACGTAACCATCGCTATCGTAGGGTATTCACACGCGAGCCCGCGGGCTGGCGATACCCCCGGCGTTTGACCCAGACAAAGGTTCACCATGAAGATCTCGAAGCTCCGCCTGCCGGCTCTCGCCCTCACCGCCGCGCTCGTCGCCGGTCTGGGGCAGGCCGAAGCCGCTTCCTGCGGCAAGGACCCGGCGCAGTTCGGCACCTGGCTGCAGGAATTCAAGGCCGAAGCCGTCGCTTCCGGCATCTCGCGGCGCGTTGTCGACCAGGCGCTCGGCGGCGTTACCTATGACCCGCGCGTCATCAAGCTCGACCGCAACCAGAAGCATTTCAGCCAGCCCTTCGAGGTCTATGCCAAGCGCGTCGTCTCGCCCGGCCGCGTCGCCAAGGGCAAGAAGCTGATGCAGCAGTACAAGAGCGTGCTCGACCGGATCGAGAAGCAGTATGGCGTGCCCGCGCCGATCCTGATCGCGATCTGGGGCATGGAGACCGACTTCGGCGCCGGCAGCGGCAACATGTCGACCATGCGCTCGCTCGCGACGCTCGCCTTCGACTGCCGCCGCACCGACTTCTTCCAGGACCAGCTGATGGCGGCGCTGAAGATCGTCCAGCGCGGCGACCTGTCGCCGGCGCAGATGAAGGGCGCCTGGGCGGGTGAGCTCGGCCAGACCCAGTTCCTGCCGACCTCCTATCTGCGCTTCGCCGTCGACTTCGACCGCAACGGCCACGCCGATCTCCGCAACAGCCCGATCGACGTGCTCGCCTCGACCGCCAACTACCTGAAGGGTTACGGCTGGCAGCGCGGCGGCGGCTGGAACGAGGGTTCGCACAATTTCGCCGTGCTGCGCGAATGGAACCGGGCCGGCGTCTACGCCAAGAGCGCCGCGCTGTTCGCCGACAAGCTGGTCGGCAACCGCTAACAGCGTTTTCGCGCCAGGACTTGCGATCGCCGCGGTTTCGACCGACAAACCGCGGCGATGTCCGAAGCACCCTCCCCCATCCGCCGCTCCGTGGCGATCATCGGCGCCGGTCCTGCCGGCCTGATCGCCGCCGAGACGCTTGCCGCCGCCGGCCTCGCCGTCACAGTGCATGACCGCATGCCCTCGGTCGGCCGCAAGTTCCTGATGGCCGGCCGTGGCGGCCTCAACCTCACCCACAGCGAGCCGCTCGAGGCGTTTCTCGCGCGCTATGGCGAAGCGACAGGCCGCCTGGCGCCGCTGATCGAGGCGTTTCCGCCGGCCGCGCTGCGCGACTGGGCCGAGGGCCTGGACGCGCCGACCTTCGTCGGCTCCAGCGGCCGCGTCTTCCCGACCGCCCTCAAGGCCTCGCCGCTGCTGCGCGCCTGGCTGCGCCGCCTCGACGGGCTCGGCGTCCGCTTCGCGCTCCGCAGCGCGTGGGCTGGCTTCGACCCGGCCGGCGATCTTCGCTTCGACAGGGCGGACGGATCGTCCGAAACGGTCCAGGCCGATGCGACGCTGCTGGCGCTCGGCGGCGCCAGCTGGCCGCGCCTCGGCGCCCGCGGCGACTGGGTCGACACGCTCGCCGCACGGGACGTTCC
>JAEWAD010000128.1 GCA_023391905.1 Pseudomonadota bacterium
GTCCTGCGCCTCGCCGCCGCGGTCGAGAGCCGCTCCGAGCATCCGATCGGCCTTGCTCTCGCCACCGCCGCGCGCGAAGCCGGCCTCGACCTGCCGGCCGTCACCGGCTTCGAGGCGGTCCCCGGCCACGGCGTCCGCGCCACGGCCGACGGCCGTGCCATCGCCGTCGGCGCCGCGCGCTTCATGACGAAGCTCGGCATCGACGTCGCCCGCTTTGCCGACGAGGCTGCCCGCCTCGGCGCCGAAGGCCGCTCGCCGCTCTATGTGGCGATCGACGGCGAACTCGCCGCCGTTCTGGCTGTTGCCGATCCAATCAAGCCGGGCTCGGCCGCCGCGATCGCGGCGCTGCACAAGCTCGGCCGCCGGGTCGTCATGATAACGGGCGACAACCGCGCCACTGCCGAGGCGATCGCCGCCAAGCTCGGCATCGACGAGGTCCGCGCCGAGGTTCTGCCCGACGGCAAGGTCGCGGCCGTGGAGGGCCTGCGGCGGGACGGCGCCAAGATCGCCTTTGTCGGCGACGGCATCAACGACGCTCCGGCTCTCGCCGCCGCCGATGTTGGCATCGCCATCGGCACGGGCACCGACGTTGCCATCGAGAGTGCCGACGTCGTGCTGATGTCCGGCGATGTCGGCGGTGTGGTCAAGGCGATCGGCCTGTCCGAGGCGACGATCCGCAACATCAAGGAAAACCTGTTCTGGGCGTTTGCCTACAACACCGCGCTGATCCCGATCGCCGCCGGCGCGCTCTATCCGGCCTTCGGCCTGCTGCTCTCGCCCATGCTGGCGGCCGGTGCCATGGCGATGTCCAGTGTCTTCGTTGTCGGCAACGCGCTTCGGCTGAAGCGCTACCGCCCCGCCGCGTGAAGGAGGTCAGTATGAACATCGGAGAAGCTTCCACCGCGTCCGGCGTCTCGTCCAAGATGATCCGCTACTACGAGCAGATCGGCCTGATCCGCGCCGCGGCCCGGACGGAGTCGGGCTATCGGGTCTATTCGCCGACGGATGTCGAGACGCTCCGCTTCATCCGCCGCGCCCGCGACCTCGGCTTCTCGGTCGAGGAGATGGGCACGCTGCTGGCGCTCTGGCAGGACAAGGGCCGCGAGAGCGCGGACGTGAAGCGCGTCGCCCTGCAGCATGTCGCCGAAATCGAGAAGCGGATCCACGAGCTGGAAGGGATGGCGCGCACGCTGCGCCACCTCGCGGGCCATTGCCACGGCGACGACCGGCCGGACTGCCCGATCCTCGACGATCTCGCGGCGGTTCCGGAAACGGGCAAGAAGCGGCCCGCGAGCCGACGTCCGGCGCTGCACAACGGCCCCTGAGGTCAGCGGCAGACGCCCAGCGTCCAATTGAGCTGGTGCGCGACGCGCTCGATGACGCGCTCGGCGCCCAGCTCGAAACTATGGAACAGGAAGACGAGCATGAGCGGCCCGGCGAGCAGCCAGATCCAGCGCAGACGGACCGGCCCGACGAACAGGTCCCGCCGGCTCAGCAGGATGAGCGGCGCGATCAGGCCGATGAGCGTGCCGAGGATCGTCTCCGGCACGGTATGAGCGCCGAGCACGACGCGGGTGACGGCGATCGCCAGCGCCAGCAGCACCCCGGAACCGGCCACCAGAACCCGCAAGGCCGGGCTCGCGACCAGCCGCGCCACCAGGACGCCCAATCCGCCATAGACCGCCATCGCCGCACCGGCATGGCCGCTCGGACTGCGCAACCCCGCGACCGGCAGGTAGTCGCTGCAGGGGATGAAGGCGATCTTGGCGACGAGCACCAGCCCCAGCACCAGCGCCACGGAAAACGCCCACCAGAACGCCGCCCGCTTCTGGCCGGAGACCAGCAGCATCAGGGTCACCAGCACGAGGATGGGCAGGATCACGGCCTGGCCGCCGAAGCTCGTGACGAGGATCGTGAAGGGGCGAAGCGACATCGAGGTTCCGGTCAGACGAAGGGGGACGTCCGCCTCTTAAGGTACGACGCAGCGCGACACGAGCCGATTCGTCGTCCCCTGCACTCGGACGCCACCATGGAGGCGACGAAACCGCCTGTCCATGCGCGGTCCGGACCATGGCTTGCGCGGGACGTCGCCCGAGGCCAAGCTGCCCACCTCGCCACGACCGGACTCCTGCCCTCCCCATGACCGACATCCAGCGTTTCGCCATCGACGGCCCCGTCCTCCTCCGCCCGAAGGCGCATGGCGACGATCGCGGCTATTTCTTCGAAGCCTTCCGGCAGGATTTTTTCGAGCGCGAAGTCGCGCCCGGTGTCGTCTTCGTTCAGGACAACCAGTCGCTGTCGCGCCAGGTCGGGACCGTGCGCGGGCTGCATTTCCAGCTCGCCCCGCGCGCCCAGGCCAAGCTGGTGCGGGTGCTGCGCGGCGCCATCCTCGACGTCGCCGTCGACATCCGTCCCGGCTCGCCGAGCTTCGGCCGGCATGTCGCCGTCCGGCTCTCGGCCGAGGAGAAGAACCAGCTTTACGTCCCCGCCGGCTTCGCGCACGGCTTCTCGACGCTCGAGCCGGACACGGAGATCCACTACAAGACCTCGGATTTCTACAGCCCCGAACACGACCGCGGCCTCGCCTGGGACGATCCGGCGCTCGGCATCGACTGGGGTGTTTCGCCCGTCGACGCCATCCTGTCGGAGCGGGACCGCCGGCATCCGCGCCTCGCGGGCCTGTCGCTCTGACGCTCAGCGCTCCGCCAGCACCACCTCGAGCAGGTAGCGGCCATAGCCGCTCTTGCCGAGCGCGGCGCCGAGCCGCTCGAGTTGCCCCGCGTCGATGAAGCCCATCAGATAGGCGATCTCTTCCGGGCAACAGATCTTGAGGCCCTGCCGCTTCTCGAAGGTGCGCACGAACTCCGACGCCTCGATCAGGCTGTCCGGCGTGCCGGTGTCGAGCCAGGCATAGCCGCGCCCCATCTTCTCGACGTTGAGCGCGCCACGCTCGAGATAGACGCTGTTGACGTCGGTGATCTCCAGTTCGCCGCGCGCCGAGGGCTTGAGGTCGGCGGCGATCTCGACCACCGCCTCGTCGTAGAAATAGAGGCCGGTCACGGCCCAGTTCGAACGCGGCGCCTTCGGCTTCTCCTCGATCGAAACGGCCTTCTGGGCCGTATCGAAGGCGACGACGCCGTAGCGCTCCGGATCCTGCACGTGATAGGCGAAGACGGTCGCCCCCTCGGTCCTTGCCCGCGCCTCGGAAAGCAGCGCCGTCAGGCCGTGGCCGAAGAAGATGTTGTCGCCGAGGATCAGCGCCGAGCGCTGGCCGGCGACGAAATCGGCGCCGATGCGATAGGCCTGCGCCAGTCCCTCCGGCTTCGGCTGCACCGCATAGCTGAGCGCGATGCCCCATTGCGAGCCGTCGCCGAGCAAGGCCTGGAACTTCGGCAGGTCGTCCGGCGTCGAGATCAGCAGGATGTCGCGGATCCCCGCCAGCATCAGCGTCGACAGCGGATAGTAGATCATCGGCTTGTCGTAGATCGGCAGCAGCTGCTTGCTCGTCACAAGCGTCATTGGATGCAGCCGCGTGCCGGCGCCGCCGGCAAGCACGATACCCTTCATCGGGCGGGCTCCTGCTGTTCCAGAATGGCGGAAACGGCGACGCCGACACTTTCGCGCCAGCCGGGCAGCCGCACGCCGAAAGTCCGTGCCGCCAGCGAGCCATCGAGCCGGGAATCGCGCGGCCGCGCCGCCGCCGCGACATAGGCGTCGCCCGAGATCGGCGACAGCTGCGGCACGCGGCGCCCCGCCGCCACGAGGCTCCTCATGACACCGCCGGCGAGATCGTGCCACGACGCGTCGTCAGCGCCAGCGAGATGGAAGATGCCACCGCCGCGATTCTCCGCCGCCTGCCCGGCGATCGCCAGCAGGCCATCGGCGAGGTCGGCGGCATGGGTCGGGTTGCCGAAACGGTCGGCGACGATGTCGAGTTTGTCCCGCTCCGCCGCGAGCTCGACCATGGTGCGGACGAAGTTGCGACCGTCGGCGCCATAGACCCAGCCCGTCCGGAACACGAGCGCGTCGGGATGCGCCGCAAGCACCGCCGCCTCCCCTTCCAGCTTCGAGCGGCCATAGACGCCGAGCGGCGCGGTGGCGTCGGCTTCCACGTAAGGCGCGCCCTTGCCGCCGTCGAATAAATAGTCGGCCTAGACTTGCCGGACCGGCAGGCCGTGGCGGCGCGCCGCCGCCGCCAGCCGCGCCGCGCCGTCGCGGTTCACGGCAAGGGCGAGTTCTGGCTCGCTCTCCGCCTTGTCGACCGCCGTATAGGCCGAGCAGTTGACGACGAGCCCGGCACCCGCGAGGGCGCGCTCGAGGGCGCTCCTGTCGGTGACGTCGCAGGTCGATCTGTCGAGCCCCTTCGCCGCGCGCCCCCGCCTCGCAGC
>JAEWAD010000202.1 GCA_023391905.1 Pseudomonadota bacterium
GATCGCGCCGAGGCCGTTCTCGGCCGGGGGCAGCGGAACATCGCAGGCCTCGCCGTCGGCGAGCCAGTCGGGCCGTCCGGCACCCGGCAGGTCGGCGGCCTCGTCGACGACCTCCGAAAGCGACGCCGCGTGTTCGGGCCGTGCTATGAACGTGGCGACATATTCGAACGGAGCGGTATCGGACGGCATGGGGAACCTGAATTCAGAGAAAAACGGACCTGCCGTCCTGATAGCCGGGCCCACCGCGAGCGGCAAGTCGGCGCTGGCGCTGGCGCTGGCGCAGCGGCATGGCGGCGTCGTCATCAATGCCGATTCGATGCAGGTCTATCGCGAGCTCCGCATCCTCTCGGCCCGTCCCGACGCGGCGGAGGAGGCGCAGGCGCCGCACCGGCTCTACGGCCATGTCGCGGCCGCCGAGCGCTATTCGGTCGCGCGCTGGCGCGAGGATGCGAAGATGGCGCTCGAGGCGGCTTGGCGCGACGACGCGCTGCCGATCGTGATCGGCGGCACCGGGCTCTATTTCAAGGCGCTGACCGAGGGCCTCTCGTCGATCCCGCCGATCCCGGCCGACCTGCGGGCAACCATCGAGGCGCGCGCCGACGCCGAGGGCGTGCCGGCGCTGCATGCGGCGCTGGCGAGGCTGGATCCGGAGAGCGCCGCTCGGCTGGCGCCGCTCGACCGCACGCGGGTCACGCGAGCGCTGGAAGTGGTGGAAGCGACGGGACGCTCGATCGGGGACTGGCAGAGGGAAACGGGCGCGCCGCCGCTGGTCGACGCGGCTGCGGTGCGGCGCATCGTGCTCGAGCCGGAAAGGACGGTGCTCTACGACCGGATCGGCCGGCGCTTCGACGGCATGGTGGAGGCCGGCGGCATCGCCGAGGCGGAGGCGCTGATCGCGCTGAAGCTCAATCCGGCGCTGCCGGCGATGAAGGCGATCGGCATACGCGAGTTTGGTGCCCATCTGGCTGGCGAGCTCTCGCTCGACGAGGCGATCGAGCGCGCCAAGATGGAGACGCGCCGATACGCCAAGCGGCAGGGCACCTGGTTCCGCAACCAGATGGCGGATTGGGAGCGCCACGTTCCCGGCGCGGCGCTCCCGGAGATCAGTTGGCGATCTGCATGACGACGCGGCCGTCGATCTTGCCGGCGCGCATCTGGTCGAAGATGGCGTTGATGTTGTCGAGCTTGTCCCAGCTGTAGTGCGGCGTGACGAGGCCCTCGGCGGCGAAGTCGAGCGACTCGACCAGGTCCTGCCTTGTGCCGACGATCGAGCCGCGCACGGTGATGCGGTTCAGCACGACATCGAAGATCGGCATCGGGAAGTCGCCCGGCGGCAGGCCGACCAGCGCAAGCGTGCCGCGCCGGCGCACCATGCCGAGCGCCTGCGCGAAGGCGGGGCGCGAGACGGCGGTGACCAGCACGCCATGCGCGCCGCCTTCCGTCGCCTTCCTGATCGCGGCGGCCGGATCGCCCTCGGTGGCGTTGACGGTCACTTCGGCGCCGAGCTCACGCGCCAGCTTCAGCTTGTCCTCGCTGACGTCGACGGCGGCGACATGCATGCCCATGGCCTTGGCATATTGCACGGCCATGTGGCCGAGCCCGCCGACGCCGGAGATCACCACCCACTGGCCCGGCTTGGCCTCGGTTTCCTTCAGGCCCTTGTAGACCGTGACGCCGGCGCACATGACGGGCGCGGCGGCGCCGAAATCGAGCTTGGTCGGAATGTGGCCGACATAGTTCGGATCGGCGAGAACGTAGTCGGCATAGCCGCCATTGACCGAATAGCCGGTGTTCTGCTGCTCGTTGCAGAGCGTTTCCCAGCTGGAGAAGCAATGTTCGCAATGGCCGCAGGCGGTGTAGAGCCACGGCACGCCGACGCGGTCGCCTTCCTTGACGCCCCGTACGTCGCGGCCGACGGCGGTGACGAAGCCGGAGCCCTCATGGCCGGGGATGAAGGGAGGCTTCGGCTTCACCGGCCAGTCGCCCTCGGCCGCGTGCAGGTCGGTATGGCAGACGCCGCAGGCCTCGACCTTCACCAGGATGCGGTCGTGCCGCATTTCGGGAATCGGGACTTCCTCGATCGTCAGCGGCTTGCCGAACTCTCGGACCACGGCAGCTTTCATCGTCTTCATCGCGACCTCCTTGATGGACTTGTCGATACGTCATCCTGAGCACAATTGGCCGGGCGAGCAAATTCGTTTTGTGCCGGCCTAGCCATGATCTCGATCAAACGCAGTTCCCGTGACGTGCCGTTGACGTCGGCGGGGATGGGGGATTTGCTGGCAGGAGAATCGTGGAATCGCGCAAGGAATGACGACATGCGTCTGCTGCCCGCCTCGTTCGCCCTCATCGCCCTGTTGTCGCTGCCGGCCGCCGCATCGGCCGGGGAGAGCGTCGTGACGCTCGAAGGCGGTATCGCCGGCACGCTCAACCGGCCGGACGGCGCGACCAGCGCTCCGGCGGTCTTGATGCTGCACGGCTTCGGTTCGTCGCGCGACGAGGTCGGCGCCATGTATGCGCGCGAGGCCGAGGCGCTGGCGAAGGAGGGCATCGCCTCGCTGCGCATCGATTTCCGCGGCTTCGGCAAGAGCGATGGCGACACCGGCGCGACGACGATCGACGGCCAGCTCGCCGACGCCAAGGTCGCCGCCGCCTACCTCGCCAAGCAGGAGGGCATCGACCCGAAGCGGCTTGGCGTGCTCGGCTTCTCGCTCGGCGGCGGCGTCGCGACGCTGCTCGCCGCCGACGAGCCGGATCGCTTCAGGTCGCTGGTCACCTGGTCGTCGGTCGGCGATTTCGCCAAGGACATGAAAAGCTCGGTCGGCGACAAGGCGGTCGCCACCGCCGAGACGGAAGGCGTGGTCGGCCTCGATCTCGGCTGGCGCACCATCGTGCTGAAGAAGGGCTTCTTCGACAGCCTCGCGACGCATAAGATCGACGCGGCGATCGCGAAATATCCGGGCGCCTATCTCGCCATCGCCGGATCGAAGGATTTTTCCGCCGCCTATCCGGAAGGCTTCGCCAAGCTGGCGAAGGGCGAGGCCAAGGAGGTCTGGACCGTGCCGGAGGGAGACCACATCTTCGGCAGCCTCGGCGACGACCAGGCGATGGCCGACAGCGTGATCGCCAAGACGGCGGCGTGGTTCAAGAAAACGCTCTGAGGGCCGGCGCGAAGCCCTGGTCCCAACCGGCCTGAAGCGCGCCGCGCCGGTTTGGCGGGAGTGCATCGCATGCGCGGATGGCTCGTCGCTCTGCTTGTCCTGGCCGCGCCGGTGGCGGCGGTTTCGGCCGAGGAGTTGCCGCGTGTCTATCTGGAGGATTTTCGCCTCGGTGACGGACCCGGCGTGGCGCGCGTCGTGCCCTGGCGCCAGCTCGACGCGGAGCGGGCGGACATCGCCGCGCAGTCCGGTTGCCGCGCGTTCGGCTTCGATTGCGGCGACGATCCCGATCCCGCCCGCGCCGCGGCACGCTTCATCAAGCCCGAAATCGTCTCCGGCGCCTATCGCGGCACGGCGCGGCTCGTTCTCCAGCGCGGCGCCAGCTACTACGTCAAGTTCGACGCGCCGCCCGGCTTCACGCTCTGCAAGGCGGGCATCGATCTCGTCGGCGGCTATGCCAGCCCCGGCGCCATCTTCGCCGGCTCGATCCAGCGCATCGGCCGCGATGGCCTCGGCGTCTATGCGGCATTGCCGAAGGCGGGCGAGGGGGCCATCGCCTTCCGGCTGCTGATCGCGACGGTGCCGGAGGCGCGCTTCGACCGCGACGCCTGCTGGCCGGATGGCACCATCGTCTTCCTCTGCGCCGGGCCGGAGCGCTGCCGGCCGAGCCGCGCCTATCCCGAGACCGACCTGAGATGACGGTCACACCCCGGACTCTTGACCTTATGGTCAATCTTTTGGACTAATGCGCGCCTTCCCGAACGGAAGGCTCGGGTGTCGGGGACCCGGCCAACGCCCTCCGTTCCCGTCACGCGGACTTCCTCATGCAGCGTCTTTCGACCAGCGCCGTCCCGGAACGCCACCGCCTCGCCTTCGTGCACGACTTCGTGGCGCGCCATGTCGTCGGCATGGAGTTCCATCCCGTCGAGCGCGACCGCCTCGATGTCGACCTCGCCGCGCTGGCGCTGCCCGATGCGGCGATCGTCGCGGACGCGCGCTATCCCGCCTTGCGCGGCGCGCGCTCGCGGGCGCTGCTCGGCGATGGCCGTGACGACTATCAGCTGATGATCCACACCAGCGACCATTGGGTTTCGATCGAGGGCAAGCCGCCCCTGCTCGTCGCGGCGGGGGACCTGATGGTCGTCAACCAGGCCATCGCGCTCGAATGCCGGATCCCGGATACGCTGCTCAAGGTTGTCGCGCTGAACCGCGCCCGGCTGGCCCGGCTGGTGCCGCGCATCGATGAACGCAGCTGCTACATCATTCCCGCGACGGCGCCCGGCATGAACCTGTTCGCCGGCTATGCCGAGCTGCTGCGCGCCACCCCGCCGGAGGCGCCGGGCTGCGCGGGGCTGGCGTCCCGGCATCTCTACGAGCTCGTCGCCCATCTCCTCGGCGGTGTCGTCGCCGGCGACAGCGCGCGCGGCGGCGAAGGCGTCGGCGCGGCCCGGCTGGCGCTGGTCAAGCAGGAGATCCGCGCGCGGCTCGCCGATCCGGCGCTCGACATCGGCCAGGTGGCGCGGCGCCAGGGTGTCACGCCACGCTACATCCAGCGGCTGTTCGCGGCCGAGGGCGGCAGCTTCACCGCCCATCTGCGCGAATGCCGGCTGGAAGCGGCCATGCGGCGGCTGCGCGCGGGGCAGGCCGGCTCGATCGCCGACATCGCCTACGAGGCCGGCTTCCAGGATCTCTCGCATTTCAACCGCGCTTTCCGCGCTCGCTATGGCTGCACGCCGTCCGAGATCCGCGCGCAGGCGCTGCGCGATCGCGCCGGCTGAGCGGCGGGCCCTGACCCGCGCGACTTCGCTTTTTCTTCCTTTCGCTTCGGAAAAAGCGCGCCGAGTTCGCTTGGCGCAGCATCCGTTCGCCCCGCGCCAAGACGCACCCGCGGCGCCGTCGTAGAGCGGGTGCCGAGCGGCGACATCGGCCGCCATCCGCGACGGGCCGGGGGGCTCCGGACAATTGCATCGGGCGACAGGCGGGCGGACCGGGGAGAACCGGGATCGTCCCTCCGCCTTTGCGCAGACATGGGAGTGAGACATGCGAATGATTTGGATGCTGGCGCTCGGCCTTGCGCTCGCCGGCTGCAGCCAGACGACCGAGACC
>JAEWAD010000244.1 GCA_023391905.1 Pseudomonadota bacterium
GCGATGGCGCGGCCCTCCGCGGCGGTGACCTGTTCATCCGCCTTGGCGATCGTTGCTTCGGCGGCCGAGACCGCCTCCTGCGCCGGCGCCACGCCCGGCAGCTCCGCGATCTGGCGCACCAGCGCGATCAGCTCGCGGTCGACCTCGGCCAGCTGCCCGCGCGCCCGCAGCGTGCGGTCGCCGGCCTCGCGATGGGCGCGTTCGAGTTCGGAACGACGCGCCGCGATCGCCGCGTGCGCGGCCGTCGCCTCGGCCAGCTTGCGTTCGGTATCGGCGAGCTTCGCCTCGGCGTTTCCGCGCGCCGCGTCGGCCTCGGCCTGCTTGCCGGTCGCGGCCTGCTCGTCCCGTCCGAGCGCCTGTTCCTCGGCGGCGAGGCGCTCGAGAATGGCGGCATTCTCGCTCACCATGCGCTGCTCGCGCTGGATGTCCTCGTTCAACTGGGCGAGGCGGCGGTCGAGGTCGACCAGCCGCTCCTTCATGCGCCGCTCGTCGCTGTCGAGAGCGTCGCGTGCCAGAACCATGCGCTGCAGGCCGGCCGCGGCGGCCGATTCGGCGTCGCGCAATCCGGGCAGAACGCTCGCCGCCACGGCCTGGTCGCGCGCCGCCTTGGCCTGCGCCTCGCTGCGGGCGACCACCGTTTCGCCGGCGGCGGCGAGCGCGGCTTCGGCCTCGCGCGTCTGCACGCTCGCGGCCAGCATGCGCAGATAAAGGACGGTCGCCTCTGTCTTGCGGATGTCGGCGGAGAGGTTGCGGTAGCGGTTCGCCTGGCGCGCCTGGCGCTTTAAGGCCTCGAGCTGATTCTCTAGCTCGGAGAGCACGTCTTCCAGCCGTTCGAGGTTCTGCTCGGCCGCGCGCAGGCGCAGCTCCGCCTCGTTGCGGCGGGAATAGAGACCGGAAATGCCGGCGGCTTCCTCGAGCACGGCGCGGCGCGCCTGCGGCTTGGCCGAGATCAGCTCGCCAATCCGGCCCTGGCCGACCATCGCCGGCGAGCGGGCGCCGGTCGAGGCGTCGGCGAAGAGCAGCTGGACGTCGCGGGCGCGCACGTCCTTGCCGTTGATCTTGTAGACGGAGCCGGATTCGCGCTCGATGCGGCGGGTGACTTCCAGCACGTCGGCGTCGTTGAAGGCGGCCGGTGCCTTGTGGTCGTGATTGTCGACGACCAGCGTCACTTCGGCGGTGTTGCGGGCCGGGCGCTTGCCGCTGCCGGCGAAGATGACGTCGTCCATGCCGGACGCGCGCATGTTCTTGTACGAGCTTTCGCCCATCACCCAGCGCAGCGCCTCGACGAGGTTCGACTTGCCGCAGCCGTTCGGGCCGACGACGCCGGTCAGCCCGGGCTCGATCAGGAAGTCGGTGCCTTCGACGAAGGACTTGAAGCCGTGGACGCGAAGCCGCGTGAATTTCATGACGCGGCTCCGACGCTCTGGAATTCTGCACGCATGTCAAAAAACCTCCCCGAACGGGGAGGGGTACTCACTGTAGATAGGAAACGGCGCCAGCCGTCAGGGCGCGCTGCCCCCCGACGGCCGCGGTCGCCGCGTCGCGCGCGGTCAGGATGCGAGCAGCTTTTCCATTTCCTCGAAGGAGAGCGCACCCGGATGCCTTGCCCCGTTGATAAAGAAGGTCGGGGTGGAGTTGACGCCGAACTGCGACGCGCCCCGCTCCTTCACTGCGTTGACACCATCGAGCAGGGCCTGGTTTTTCAAGGTCAGCTCGAAAGTCTCCTGTGTAAAACCGACCTGCTTGGCGATGGCGAGCAGGGCGCTGACCGGATCGTCGACGAAGGCCCACTTCTCCTGCTGGTCGAACAGCAGGTCGACCATCTCGAAGAATTTGCCGTTCGGGGCGGCGTGCGCCAGCATGATCGCGGCGGTCGCCAGCGGGTCGAGCGGGAAATCGCGCAGGATGAAGCGCACCTTGCCGGTGTCGATGTACTTCTCCTTGAGCGGCTTCCAGGTGGTGTCGTGGAAGTGCTTGCAGTGCGAGCAGGTCAGCGACATGTACTCGACCACGGTGATCGGGGCGTTCGCGTCGCCGAGGATGTTGTCGCCGAGCGGGCCGGGCTTCAGCAGCTCCGCGACATCGACCGTCTCGGCCGCCTGCGCCGCGCGCGGCAGCAGGGCCAGCCCGCCAATGGCGAGCGAGGCGATTCCGACCTGGCCGAGAAACTGTCTGCGATTGGACGTCACGGTCTCTGTTCTCCATGGGCGCGGCGCAACCCCACGGGGTGGCCGACGCGATTGAAACGCTCGGCGTGAAGTATCAGGTCAATTGCGGCGAATGTCAGCCGACGATTCCCCGATACGGTCACGAACGCTTGACGGAACCATAGACGCCGCGACCGAGCCGCGCGAGGGCCTCGCGCAGGCCGTCGCTTTCGACCGAGGCGACGGTGGCGGCGACCTCCGCCTCCTCGGCCTGCGTCAGCGGGGGAGGGGCGACGCGGCGCGGCGCCGGCTGCGACACCACGCCCTGCACGATCTTCAGCTGCGTCACGGCGCCGAAGCCGAGGAAGCCGTTGATGCGGTCGAGCAGAACCGCGGTCTCGTGCTGGAGATAGATCGCCATGCCGGAATCGACCCGGATCACCAGCGTCGCGCCGCCCGGCGCCTTGGCCTGGTCGCGCCGCGGCCAGGTCAGCTTTTCCGGCAGCGTGGTGGTGGCGTAGCGCGGCCCGACGATGTCGGACCAGGCCGCGATCAGGTCGGCCGTGGCAAAGCCGCGCTTGGCGCAGACCGGGGCGATCACGCTGCCGATCAGCGCGCCGATGGTCTGGGGGCCGCGGTTGACCCTACGGTTGGTATCGTCGCTCATGCAGCTCTTCTCGCATGGTGGCCGCGTGCTGTGAACGCCACGCTCGCCACGGATTCGCTCGTCGAGCCAAAATGTCTCATGTTGGCCTCTGAATTTCTAAGCAAAATCAGATGGTTACATGTTCTTTACGGCTTCTTGACACGGTGGGGAGGCCTCACTATGGTGCGCGCGGTTTCGGGGGCGGCAAGAGTTTTGTGAGGCTCTACCGTCACTTGGCAGGGATGACGCGATGCGCGACACGGGTTCGCCGAGTGACGAAGAGAAGATCAGGCGGATGGCCGAAGACGAAGCCGCGTTGTCCGAAAGGTTGCGTGCGCTCAGTCAGAAGCTCGACAAGGCTCATGACGAGGCGAAGCGGGCGGATGCGGATGATCCCTCGGTGCGGGTCAATGCTCAGGGCATGAGCGTGGCCTTGCGGGTGGTCAGCGAGTTCGTTTCGGGGGTGATCGTCGGTGCCGGTCTCGGCTGGCTGATCGATCGCTGGCTCGGCACGTCGCCGTGGGGAATGATCATTCTCCTCTTGCTCGGCTTCGTCGCAGGTGTTCTTAACGTCCTGCGGTCGATCGGCAAGATCGCGCAGCCCGAGGCCCGTCAGGTGTCCCGGCGCAACAAGGCGAAGTAGGTTTCAAGGTCGGGGCATGAGCCTCGGTCAGGACTCAGGCGAAGAAGGCGGGCTCGGTGGCTAACGATCCGATCCATCAGTTTCACATCCAGGAATTCTTCCCGATCGGCACGCTCGGGAATACGGAGTTCCATTTCACCAACTCCGCCTTTGCGATGGGCGCGACCGTCGCGATCATCGTCGGCTTCCTCTACACCGCGACCTCCAAGAACAGCCTGATCCCCGGCCGCCTGCAGTCGGTCGCCGAGCTGTCCTACGAGTTCGTCGCCAACACGCTGCGATCGAGCGCCGGCAAGGAAGGCATGCGCTTCTTCCCGCTGGTGTTCTCGCTGTTCACCTTCATCCTGGTGGCGAACTTCTTCGGAATGTTCCCCTACTTCATGACGGCGACGAGCCAGATCATCGTCACCTTCCTGCTGTCGATGACGGTGATGCTGACCGTGGTCGGCTACGGCTTCTACCGGCACGGCTTCGGCTTCCTGGGCCTGTTCGTGCCGCATGGGGTTCCCGGCGCCGTTCTCCCGCTGGTGACGACGATCGAGGTCATCTCGTTCCTCTCGCGTCCGATCAGCCTCTCTGTTCGTCTCTTCGGCAACATGCTTGCCGGTCACATCACCCTGAAGGTGTTCGCCGGCTTCGTGGCGAGCATGGCCGGCCTCGGCGCCATCGGCGTCGGCGGCGCCATCCTGCCGCTAGTCATGACGGTCGGCATCACGGCCCTCGAATTCCTGGTCGCATTCCTGCAGGCCTACATCTTCACGGTCCTTACCTGCATGTATCTGAACGACGCCCTCCATCCCGGGCATTGATCATCAGGTCGGCGAAGTTACACCTCCTTCCAACCCGAAATTACGTCCTCAAGGAGCATTAAAATGGAAGCGGAAGCTGCGAAGTTCATCGGTGCTGGTCTTGCCTGCTTCGGCATGGCCGGTACGGCTCTCGCCCTCGGCAACATCTTCTCGAACTACCTCTCGGGCGCCCTGCGCAACCCGTCGGCCGCTGACGGCCAGTTCGGTCGCCTGATCCTCGGCTTCGCGGTGACGGAAGCGCTCGGCATCTTCTCGCTGCT
>JAEWAD010000271.1 GCA_023391905.1 Pseudomonadota bacterium
CGGAGGGCCGCTGAGCCGCGTCAGGCGAGGGCGGTGTCGCGCTCGCGGCGGCGCGCCTTCAGCTCGGCCATGACGGCGTTGCGCTCGTCCGCCGTCATGCGTGACCAGTTGCTGATCTCGTCCAGCGTCCGGCCGCAGCCCTCGCAGAGCTCCGTTTCGGGATCGATCACGCAGATGCTGATGCAGGGCGTGATCATGCCGAGGCGACGATCGCCATCAGGAAGGTGACGAGCGCGATCTGCTGCGCGGCGCCGAGCGTGTCGCCGGTCTGGCCGGCGATCTGCCAGGCGCAGGCGAGCTGGAAGGCATAGCTCGCGAGCGCCGCCACGATCAGCGCGACGACGGCATCGAAGAAGCCGGTTCCCAGGATGCCGGCGATCAGCGCCGCGATGACGGCGATGGCGATCGCCGTCCAGCGTGTCTCGCTGCTGGGGCGGCCGGTCTCGCTGGCGAGGCCCTCGAAGCGGGCCGGCGGCAGCGCCGTCCAGAGCTGCACCATCGCCGCGCGGCTGACGATCTCGGCGGCGATCAGCGCCATGGCGACCGGCAGGGCGCCATAGGGCAGCAAGGCGGCGATCAGGCTGGCGCGGAGCAGCAGCGACAGGATCAGCGCGATGCCGCCGAACGTGCCGATCCGGCTGTCGCGCATGATTTCGAGCTTGCGGGGCGCCGTCGCGCCGCCGCCGAAGCCGTCGGCTGTATCGGCCAGGCCATCCTCGTGCAGGGCGCCGGTCAGCGCGATCGTCGCCGCGAGCGACAGGATGGCGGCCGCGAGCGGCGGCAGGTTCAGCCCGGAGGCGATCAGCGCGACGATGGCGCCGACGATGCCGACGAGCAGCCCGACCAGCGGGAAGGTGCGCGCCGCCACGCGAAAATCCGGGCGGTGCTGGGGATCGACTCCGAGCCAGGCGGCGGGCAGGCGCGTCAGGAACGCCGTCGAGGCGGCCAGTTCGGATGCGGATGTGCGGAACATGGTACGGACCTGCTCGTCAGTCATGTGAATCGCCCCGTTCGGCGGAACGCCGCACCGACTCACCGTCATCCGTGCTTTGCGGTGGGGCGGCAGGAGGGTTATAGATCGCCGCGCCCCGGCCGCAAAGCGCGGCGCGTCCACCCACCCCGCAGCAATCCGAGATACCCCATGGCCCGCTCCGCTACCGGACTTCCCTTCGACGACATTCGCGCCCTCTTCGAGCAGCTGCCGGCGCGCGACGAAGCGGCGGTCCTGGCGATCCGGGCGCGCGACGCGCAGCTGACCAAGCCGGCCGGTTCGCTCGGCCGCCTCGAGGAACTGGCGGAGTGGCTGGGCGCCTGGCAGGGTCGGGCCCGGCCCGCCATCACCCGTCCGCTGGTCGCGATCTTCGCCGGCAATCACGGCGTCGCGGCGCGCGGCGTTTCCGCCTATCCGGCCAGCGTCACGCAGCAGATGGTCGAGAATTTCGCCGCCGGCGGCGCCGCGATCAACCAGATCTGCATCACCTATGACCTCGGCCTCAAGGTGTTCGACCTCGCGCTCGACATCCCGACCGGCGACATCACGGTCGAGCCGGCGCTCGACGAGGCCGGTTGCGCCGCCACCATGGCCTTCGGCATGGAGGCGACCGCAGGCGGCATCGACCTGCTCGCGATCGGCGAGATGGGCATCGCCAACACGACGATCGCCGGTGCGGTCGCGGCGGGGCTGTTCGGCGGCACGGGGCGCGACTGGGTTGGCCCAGGCACGGGGGTCGACGAAGCCGGGCTGGCGCGCAAGGCGGAGGCGATCGACGCGGCGCTGGCGCTGCATGCCGCGCATCTCAGCGATCCCTTGGAAGTGCTGCGTCGCCTCGGTGGTCGCGAGCTGGCCGCGATGGCGGGTGCGATCCTCGCCGCGCGCATGAGCCGCATTCCGGTGATCGTCGACGGCTATGTCGCGACGGCGGCGGCGGCCGTTCTCTACAAGATCGATCCCGGCGCGCTCGACCATTGCCAGTTCGGCCATGTCTCGGCGGAGCCGCCGCATGCGCGGTTGCTCGAACTGATGGGCAAGAAGCCGCTGCTCGATCTCGGCATGCGCCTCGGCGAGGGCACCGGCGCGGCGATGGCGGCTGGCTTGATCAAGGCGGCGGCCGAGATTCACACCGGCATGGCGACCTTCGCGCAGGCCGGCGTCGCGACCAAGGACGCGTAGGGCGTTTAGCCGGTCGAGCGCAGCGGCACGACCTCCGCGCCCGAGGTGGCCGGTTCGGCGATGATGGGGCTCACGATGCGGATATCCGCGCGCGGCGAAGCGACGGCGCGCGGCTCCATCACCCGTTCGCGCGGGAAGCACAGCGTTGCCTCGGTGCCGCGCCCCACGATCGAGCGCAGCTCGAAGGCGGCGGCGTGCAGCCGGGCGATGGCCTTGACGATGGCGAGGCCCATGCCGCTGCCCTGTTCCGCTCGGCGAATATTGCTTTCGCCCTGCTCGAAGGCGGAGATCAGGCCGCGCAGCTCGTCGGCCGGGATGCCCCGGCCGCTGTCGCGCACAGACACATACTGACCGCCGCCCGCCGTCCAGCCCACGAGGATATCGACCTCGCCACCCGGCGGCGGGGACGTGATGG
>JAEWAD010000283.1 GCA_023391905.1 Pseudomonadota bacterium
TTTCGAGCGAAGCGGACGCCGGTTCGCGTCAGGAAAACGCGCCTCGACACCGAGCTGGAGCTTTCGCCGTTTCCTGGGAAACGGCGCAGGCTCTAGCCGCCATAGACGGCCTTCGGGTCGAACAGCGGCGCGTCGCCGGTGAAGTCGAGCGCCAGAGTCGGGCTGACCTCCTGTCCGACCGGCACGGTCCGGTAGAAGCAGCCCTTGCGGCCGGTATGGCAGTTCGCGCCCGTGCCGGCCGTCGTCACCTTGATCAGCACGGCATCCTGGTCGCAATCGACCCGCATTTCCTTCACGGTCTGCGCATGGCCGCTGGTCGCGCCCTTGTGCCAGAGCTCCTTGCGCGAGCGGCTCCAGTACCAGCCCTCGCCGGTCTCGATCGTCTTCGCCAGCGCCTCGGCATTCATCCAGGCGAGCATCACCACCTCGCCCGTCTCGAAATCGGTGACGACGGCCGCGATCAGGCCGTCGGCGCCGAAGCGCGGCATCAGGATCGTGCCTTCCTCGACCTCGGCATGCGAGCCCGGCGCGGCGAAGCGGGGCGTGGCGGGGCTGGCATTGGTGGTCTCGGTCGTCGTCATGGCAATCTCCGGATGTCGCCTTCGCCATAGCGCCGGCGTGGCGACGGGGAAAGGGGGCAAGGCGAGGGCGTCAGCGCCCCTGCACCAGCTGCAGGAAGCGGGCGCGCTCGGCGGCGTCCTTGTGGAAGACGCCGGTGAAGCTGGTGGTGATGGTCGAGACGCCGGACTTGCGGGTGCCGCGCATCGAGACGCAATGATGCTCGGCCTCGAGCATGACGGCGACGCCGCGCGGGGCGAGGCCCGTGTCGACGGCCTGCGCGATCTGGTTGGTCAGCCGCTCCTGCATCTGCAGGCGACGGGCGAAGATGTCGACGACGCGGGCCAGCTTCGACAGGCCGACGACGCCGCCCTTCGGATAATAGGCGATGTGCGCCTTGCCGATGAACGGCACCATGTGGTGCTCGCAATGCGAGAAGAACGGGATGTCGCGCACCAGCACGATGTCGTCATAGCCGCCGGCCTCGTCGAAGACTCGGTCGAGCGTCTCGGCGGCATCCTCGTGATAGCCGCGATAGAACTCGCCGAACGCCTTCGCCACGCGCTTCGGCGTGTCGATCAGGCCTTCGCGCGTCGGGTCGTCGCCGGCCCAGGCGAGCAGCGTGCGGACGGCGGCCTCCGCCTCCTCGCGGCTCGGCCGGCGGGTGCCGTGGTCGTGCTGGCCTTTGGCCTCGGGGCTCTTGGCGTGCATCGTCTACTCCATGCAGAAATGCGCGCGACATGCGATGTCGCGCGGCGGCGTCGGGGGCGCCGCAGCGTGTCTCGGTCGCACTCCTACTATCTGGTCGGTCCGCTGGCGAGTTTCTATATTGGCGGCAGGAGGTCGCAATGATCGACGACATCTACAACGCGCGGATCCTCGAATTCGCCGGCAACATTCCCCGACTCGGCCGGCTCGACCATCCGGATGCGAGCGCGACCGCGCATTCGAAGCTCTGCGGCTCGACCGTGACCGTGCACCTCGCCATGGACGGCGACGTCGTGTCGGATTTCGCGCATGAGGTTCGGGCCTGCGCGCTTGGCCAGGCGTCGAGCTCGATCCTGGCGCGCCATGTCGTGGGGGCCGATGCGGGCGAGCTGCGCGAACTGCGCGCCGCCATGCTGCGCATGCTGAAGGAGAACGGCCCGCCGCCTGAGGGGCGGTTCGCCGATCTCCGCTTCCTCGAGCCGGTTCGGGACTACAAGGCCCGCCATGCCTCGACCATGCTCACCTTCGACGCCGTGGTGGACGCCATCGGCCAGATCGAGGCGAAGCGGGAAGGGGCGCTGGCGGCGGGATGATGCATCCGCCGGCTCGTCCGGCTCTGAGCGGAAAGGCCAAGCGCATGCCGTTCTTCAGTCATCACCGCACGATGCCGGTCGCCGCCGGCCTTTTTGTCGGCCTCGCGCTCGGCTCCGGCCCGGCGCTGGCGCTGTCGTCGGATGCCCAGGCGATCGTCGACAGGGTCAAGGCGACGACGCCGGACCTGCATCCGGTCTGCTCCGACAGGGGCGCGCTGACCAAGGCGGTCACGGCGGCGACCATCGCGCTCGCCGAGGCGAAGAAGATCAACAGCGACCGTGCGACGGCGCGGGCCGCGGGCCAGGAGGCCGGACGCTATCTGTACCTGCACTGTCCGTCATAGCGCGGCCGTTCGCTGCGAAGGCGCCGGGCCGGAGGCAACCGCCCGGTCCGGCCTCGCGGCTCTGCCCGGCCGGCTCGGCATCGGGCTGATCCGGCTCTACAAGCTGATGCTCTCGCCCTTCATCGGCCAGAACTGCCGCTATCTGCCGACCTGCTCCAGCTATGGCGAGGAGGCGATCCGCCGCCATGGCCTCTGGGCCGGCGGCTGGATGACGCTCGCCCGCTTCCAGCGCTGCGGCCCCTTCGGCGCCTCCGGCTACGATCCCGTGCCCGAAACGCCGGCGCCGGGCGCCAGCTGGTACCGGCCCTGGCGCTATGGCCAGTGGACGGGGAAGCATATCGATCCGGCAACACGGCTCGATACCTAGGATCGCGGGGCGGCCTCGTCCGCGTAGGGACGGGCGGCGGCGAGGATCCAGGCGCGGAACGCGCGCGTCGCCGGCGTCGGGGTCGACGATTTGAGGCTGGTCAGCCAATAGCTGCCATTCGTCACCGTCGTTTCGAAGGGCTGGACGATCGTGCCGTCACCGAGCTGGCGGCGGAACATCAGCGGCGGCGCCAGCGCCACGCCGATGCCGAGCCGCGCCGCCTCGACCATGGTGCGCGAGGAATCGAACACCGGCCCCTTCACCGGCGGCGGCGCGACGCCGGCGGCCTCGAACCAGCTCGGCCATTCGTCGGCGCGATAGGAGCGCAGCAGCGTCTCGGCATGGAGATCCTGCGGCCCGGCGAGCCGCGCGGCGATCTCGGGAACGCAGAGGACGGAAAGCGGCGCGGCGAACAGGCGCCCGGCCTCGGTGCCGTGCCAGGCGCCGTCGCCGAAGCGGATCGCGAAATCGAGGCCCTCGGCGGCGATGTCGACCCGGTTGTTGTTGGTCGACAGGCGCAAGTCGACGAAGGGGTTGGCACGCTGGAACTCGGGCAGCCGCTCGATCAGCCAGCCGACGGCGAAGGTGCCGACGGCGCCGACATTCAGCACCTCGCGGACATGGCCGCCCTCGAACTGTTCGAGCACGCCGGCGATGCGGTCGAACGCCTCGCGGAGCGTCGGCAGCAGGGCCTGTCCCTCGTCGGTCAGCGACAGGCCGCGTGGCAGGCGGCGGAACAGCGGCGAGCCGAGCCGTTCCTCCAGCGCCTTGACCTGATGGCTGACGGCAGCCTGCGTCACCGAGAGCTCGATCGCCGCGCGGGTAAAGCTCAGATGGCGGGCAGAGGCCTCGAAGGCACGCAGCGCGTTCAGCGGCAGATGCGGGCGGACCATGGCAGGGCCTCGGGGTTCGTGATCCTAGTTTTTCTCATGGCTTGCCACAGTTATCATCGTTTGTCCGCCTCGTGCACCCGCCCTAGGAAGGAGCCGGAAACGATCCATGGAGATGGCTTGGATGCTCGACAGACGGCAGTTTTCAAAAGGTCTCATGTTCTCGGCGGGCGCGGCGCTGGTCGGCGGGCCGGGGCTCGCGACGTCCGCGATGGCATCAGAGAAATTCGTGTGCACGGTGATGGTCGATGTCGCGACCGGCAAGGCCATCCGCCGTGACGGCCCGGCCGAGCGGCGCTTCTCGCCTTGTTCGACCTTCAAGTTCCCGCTCGCCGTGATGGGCTTCGATTCCGGCGTGTTGCAGGATCCCACGCATCCGCTCTGGGACTATCGGCCGGAATTCCAGGTCACGATGGAGCAGCAGAGGAAGCCGTCCGATCCGACGATCTGGCTCCGGGATTCGATCGTCTGGTACTCGCAGGAGCTCACCCGCAAGCTGGGCGATGCCCGCTTCCGCGCCTATGTCGAGCGCTTCGGCTATGGCAACGAGGACGTCTCGGGCAATCCCGGCAAGGATGACGGGCTGACGCAGTCCTGGCTGATGTCGTCGCTGGCGATCTCGCCGGACGAACAGGTGGCCTTCGTGCGTCGCTTCCTCGGCCGCGAGCTCGCCGTCTCCGACCATGCCTATGCCGCGACCGAGGCGAGTCTCGCCCGCTATCCGGCCGAAGGCGGCTGGACGCTGACCGGCAAGACCGGCAGCGGCTTTCTCCGCACGGCCAAGGGAGCGACGGATCGCAGTCGTCCGATCGGCTGGTTCGTCGGCTGGGGCGACATGGATGGCCGCCGCGTCGCCTTCGCCCGCTTCAACCTCGGCAACCAGCGCTCGAAGACCTATGGCGGCATGATCGCGCGCGATGCGATGACGAAGGAATTCGGCCGCCTCGCCGGCGGCTGAGCGCGGCGCCGGTCGGGATGGAGCAGGGGCGGGCGGGGCGTTTCGATCTCCGCCCGCGCCGCTGTTTCGGGCGCCGGAAGCTTGCCTGCCGCGCCGCCATCGTATAGCCGTCTCGCACCGGCAGTATCGACCGGTGAGCGAGGGCCGGACCTCGCTTTTCCTTCAGCCTAACCGCTTACCCGCGTTCGTCTGCGGGAGTGAGCAGGAGAGACACATGATCAATCTGACATTTCCCGATGGTTCCGTTCGCCAGTTCGAAGCCGGCGTGACCGGCAAGGCGATCGCCGAGGGCATTTCCAAGTCGCTCGCCAAGAAGTCCGTCGCCATGACGCTCGACGGCGTGGTGACCGACCTTTCCGATCCGATCACCCAGGACGCGAAGCTCGAGATCGTGACGCGCGACGACCCGCGCGCGCTCGAGCTGATCCGTCATGACGCCGCGCATGTGATGGCCGAGGCCGTGCAGGAGCTCTATCCGGGCACGCAGGTCACCATCGGCCCGGTGATCGAGAACGGCTTCTACTACGACTTCGCCCGCAACGAGCCCTTCACCACCGAGGATCTGCCGAAGATCGAGCAGAAGATGCGCGAAATCATTTCGCGCAACGCTCACTTCACCAAGGAGATCTGGTCGCGCGACAAGGCCAAGCAGGTATTCGCCGACAAGGGCGAGGCCTTCAAGGTCGAGCTGGTCGACGCGATCCCGGCCGGCCAGGACCTGAAGATCTATTTCCAGGGCGACTGGTTCGATCTCTGCCGCGGCCCGCACCTGGCCTCGACGGGCCAGATCGGCTCCGCCTTCAAGCTGATGAAGGTGGCCGGCGCCTATTGGCGCGGCGACAGCAACAATCCGATGCTGACCCGCATCTACGGCACCGCCTGGCATGACCAGGTGCAGCTCGACGCCTATCTCCACATGCTGGAGGAGGCGGAGAAGCGCGACCACCGCAAGCTCGGCCGCGAGATGGACCTGTTCCATTTCCAGGAAGAGGGACCGGGCGTCGTCTTCTGGCACGCCAAGGGCTGGTCGATGTTCCAGGAGCTGATCGCCTATATGCGGCGGCGCCTGCGTCCGCTTGGTTACCAGGAGGTTAACGCCCCGCAGCTGCTCGACAAGTCGCTGTGGGAGACCTCGGGCCACTGGGGCTGGTACAAGGAGAACATGTTCGCGGCGCAGTCGGCCGGCGACGATACCGAGGACGAGCGCGTCTTCGCGATCAAGCCGATGAACTGCCCCGGCCATGTGCAGATCTTCAAGCACGGCCTGAAGTCCTATCGCGATCTGCCGCTGCGGCTTGCCGAATTCGGCAATGTCCATCGCTACGAGCCGTCCGGCGCGTTGCACGGGTTGATGCGCGTTCGCGGTTTCACGCAGGACGACGCGCATATCTTCTGCACCGAAGAGCAGATGGCCGAAGAGTGCCTGAAGATCAACGACCTGATCCTGTCGACCTATGCCGATTTCGGCTTCGACGAGATCGTCGTCAAGCTCTCGACCCGTCCCGAGAAGCGCGTCGGTTCCGACGCCGTCTGGGATCACGCCGAAGAGGTGATGATGCGGGTGCTGAAGACGATCGAGGAGCAGTCGGGCGGCAAGATCAAGACCAGCATCCTCGAGGGCGAGGGCGCGTTCTACGGTCCGAAGTTCGAATACACCCTGCGGGATGCCATCGGCCGTGAGTGGCAGTGCGGCACGACGCAGGTCGACTTCAACCTGCCGGAGCGCTTCGGAGCCTTCTACGTCGATTCAGACGGCGAGAAGAAGACGCCGGTGATGATCCATCGCGCCATCTGCGGCTCGATGGAGCGTTTCCTCGGCATCCTGATCGAGAACTTCGCCGGTCACTTCCCGCTGTGGTTCGCGCCGCAGCAGGTCGTCGTCACGACGATTACTTCCGAAGCGGATGAGTATGCAGAGGAAGTCCTGCAGAAGCTTCGCAATGCGGGGCTGCGGGCCGAGATCGATCTTCGCAATGAGAAGATCAACTACAAGGTTCGCGAGCATTCCGTCGCCAAGGTGCCGGTGATCCTGGTCTGCGGCAAGCGCGAGGCCGAGGAACGGACGGTCAACATCCGCCGCCTGGGCTCGCGTGACCAGATCTCGTCGACGCTCGACCAGGCGATCGCCGATCTCGTCGCCGAGGCCACCCCGCCGGATCTGGCGCGCCAGAAGCTTCTGGCCTGATGACAAAAGACTGCGGCCGGGGTTTCCCTCGGCCGCGTCTCGCCTGCAGTACTGTCTACATTCCCACAGGCGGCAGGGTTCCTACTACGGGCCCCACGAGAAGCTGAAGCCGCCGGTCGCGGCGCCGCTGCCCTGCTCCGAACCGCCCGACGTTCCGCCACCGCCATGGCCGCCGCCGAAGAGGCCGCCGCCGCCGCCGCCGCCACCTGCATGATAGCTGCTACCGGCGTTGCCGGACGAGCCGCCGATGGCACCCGCTGCCGCGACCGAACCGTAGCTGTTGGTCGACGAAGCAGTGGTCGTGCTGGAGGTGCTGTTGGACGAGGACGTGCTCGAGCCGGAGCCGCCGCCGCTGCCGCCCGTCATGCCGCCGGTGCCGTTGCCGCTGGCGGTCGAGGACGTCGAGGAGGTGCCGCCTGCACTCTGGGTGGCGCTGCTCGAGGCCTGGCCGGCCATCGCGGCGGAGGCGGTGATCGCGAAGATCGCGGAAGTCGCCACGCCGACGAGGATATTGCGATACTTGGCCATAATATACTCCGTTGATTGACGCTTCGGTTTAGTCTTGTTTGCGCCCCTAGATCGTAAGCGCATGTAGTATTTTACAAAACACTTAGGTCATTGAAAATAAAGTTTGATGATATTGCTGTGATCATTAATTGATCTGCTGACTATAATGGCGAGTTACGAGTCGGTTTATCGCCTGACTTCGCAGTTTTGCCGCCAGCGCTGCTGTTGGGCCCAAGTCTGTGGCCGGTAGTTGGCGCAGTAGTTGTCTGAAGACGCCTCGCCCGCGCCGAACAGTCTGGCGAGGAAGCCGGGCGGGTTGGGGTTTGGTCCTGGGCCAGGTCCAGGGCCTGGTCCAGGTCCGGGGTTGCCGCCGGGACCGGTGGTGTAGGCGCCGGCGATCGTGCCGACCTTGGCCGTGTGGGTGGCATGGGCGTTGATGTCCCAACCCTTGCCGGTCGAAGTCGAGCCGCCATAGGCCAGGCCCTGCGCCGTGCCGGTGCCCGACGTGGATGCATTCGCGTTGCTCGTCGAGGTGCCGTTGGCTCCGGCGCTGGCGCCGCCGCCGCCGCCTGAGCCGTTGGAGTTGCCGCTGGTGGAGTTCGAGGCGCTCGCCGAGCCGCTCGGGCCGGATGAGGATGCGCTCGAGTTGCTGCCGCTGCTGCTGGAAGCGGAGCCTCCCGCCAGGGCGCCGTCGCTGAAGGCAAAGACGGACAGCAGGGCGACGGAGGCGATGAGCGATGGTCTGGTGATGCAATATCGACGCATGATGAAAAAGCTCCCCTGAATATCGGTTCGAATGGCCCAGCAAAGAGGTCGTGGCTGTGGTGTGCGTCCCCGACCGGCCGATGTGGTCACGGTCGGGGAGGGCGCTTATGGCTTGCCGGCGTCGCAGCGGTACTGCCACTTCTTGACGACGCCGTTCTCCCGCTTCCACTCGACCACCATGCAGCTGGTGCTGTCGCCCGAACGGGTCGTGGTGACGGTGATGCCGTGATCGCCGCTGCTTTCCGCCCAGGCGGACGCGCTGCTTTGCTGCGTGGTTGTCCCGCCTGCCGCGGCCGACATTTCCGCACCGAGCGACCAGGCCGGATCGTCGCCGGGGCCGGTGTTGCTGGCGCCGGCGATCTCCGTCGATGCCAAGAGGGTGGCGCAACTCAGTGTCAGGACGGTTGCGAGGATGGTTGGATGCGTGCGCATGACGGGCTCCAATGGCTATCTGGAGATGGCGCTAGCGCGCTGACCGGAACGGCTGGCAGAAGAGGGTCTTCTGCTTCTGGCTCCAGGCGCAGTTCGCAACGCCGTTCACGCCGCTGATGCGGACTGCCCTCAGGCCAGTCATGGTGCGGGTGCCGCCCCAGTTGGCGCTGGCAAACGAACTGCTCGACGCGCTGGATACACCTTTGGACGTCTGGCCCTTGGCGGATGCGGTCGCGCGGGCCCAGGCGGTCGCGTTGGTCCGGGTTGCCTGCGCAAAGGCCGTCGCGGCGGCGCGGGCGGCCGAGCGGACGTCCTTGGCCGTGAAGGCGCTGCCCGCGGCGAAGGTGCTCGACATGGCCGTGGCGCTGTTGCGGTTCGAAATCGCGATCGAATAGGTTCCCGATTCCGTATAGGCCATCGACATCGAGCCGCCGCCGCGCAGCTTCTTGTTGACGACCGTGCCGCCGGTGGCGCTGGTCTTGGCGTTCTTGCCGCCTTCTGCATAGGCGCTGGTTTCGCTGCCGGCCGAGGTGTAGGCCTTCGGCGTCTCGCCGGCGATCGCGACAGCCGTCACGGTCGTGCTGGCATTGGCGGATGTATCGTCGGTGGGGGTGGTCGCGGTCGCGCCGGCGGCGCCGGTCGCGGACGACCAGGCCTTCATCGTGCCGTCTTCGTTCGAGACGCCGGCCGTGGCGCTCGTTCCGGCCCCCGCGCTGGTGGCCTGGCCGCCTTCCGACTGGGACGACTGTGCGCCGCCGCTGCTCGTGCTCTCGCTCGAGCTGCCCGTGCCGCTGGAAGTCCCGGCGGAGCCGCCGGTGTCGTTGCTGTCGGTGCTGGTCGTCGAGGCGCCGCCACCGCCGCCACCGCTGTTGCGCGGTCCCGCATACGCGAGGGATGGGGACGCAATCAAAAGGACTGCCGCGAGGGCAATAAGCCGCGATGTCTGCCCAGGTGTCTGGGCGACTCCATCCCTTCGCCAAAACATGATTTAAACCCCTACGCCGAAATAAAAAAATAACACGGTATGAATGAGTGCCGCCCCCTGCCTGAGCTGCACTCTTGGAAGCGCCAGATTACTTCATCCTATTGGTGTATTGAAGATGTGGCGCCAGCGTAGGGATTATAAGTATCCGCGATGAATTGGGTTCTCTTCATCCTTCGGGAATGGATTTAGTTGACCGTTCGTCGGTTCATTTGCCGGGATTCGCGCTTATCTCGTCTCGGCAACGTGGTGCCGACCGAGGTCCCCCCTTCCTGCCGGGCGAGGAAAGTTTGAATTTTGTTACAATATTGCTTGTGGATGGAAAGATTGTGCGGGGTTGACTTCTGTAATGTCTGCGGGGTTTCGAAAATCGAATTGATGCGACGAAACCGCTTCCGTGTCGAAATCGGTTCAATGTAACGGGAAATAACGCAGTTGTGAGAGTAAGCTAGCTCGCATTACCTGCCGTAGCGTAAGTGTTTCGCGGTGCCGAATCGCTGTGGCTACAACCACTTGGAACTAGAGCCAGCTCGAGGCTCGTTTGGAGGGCTCGCCCCAGCGCTGTGATGGGGGTCGAGGCGAGGCCTCAGTCATCGAAAAGTAGATCGGTGGTGTCGAAAGGTGAACGCGGCGGCGGTGCGGTGGCGCGCAGGGCCTCGGCTAGGCGGATGGCGAGCGCGTGGTCCGCGGCCCTGGTGGCGCAAATGCCTTGCCGGGGCGCGTGAGCCAGGTCGGGGAAACCCTGACAGCGGCGTCGTCGGCACCGCTACTTCGTCAGGACCTCGACCTCCCGGTTCAGGCCGGGCTCGACCTTGAAGTTCCGCTCATGGATCTGGTTGTCGTGTTTTGCGACAGCCGTGTAGTCGCCGATGGCAAGCACCACGTCGGGGAATGCGCCCGCGCTGTCGAAGACGGTCTCGCCGGCCGGGGTCATCACGGTCCAGGAGGTGTTGGCCAGCGCCTCGCCGCCGCTTTCGGAGACGAGTTTCAGCGTGATGCGCGCTGCCTGATGGAACATCCGCATCTCGGTCAGCTTGCCGGCCTCGACGCGGACATCTGCCCGCGCGATGGCGTTGGCGTCGCCGTAGCGGCTGACGATGTGGTAGGTGCCGGCGTTGAGGCGAACGATCTCGTCGTCGCGCAGTCCCGGGACGATGGGGCTTCGTTCCTCGCCATTGGCGGGGTCGTCAGTGAAGATGTCGAATTTCACCAGGTTCGGCAGGGGAGGCTGGTCCTTGCCAACCAGCGCGTCGAGCCTCAGGCCGCCGGCGTTGAGGACGAGCGTGTCATGTTCGTCGCCGCCGCCAACGCTGATCGCCTTCATGGCGCCGGCGCGGCCATAGGCGGCATGTACGATGTAGTCGCCCGATTTCAGCGGCAGGTTGATCGTGCCGCCAGTCGATTCCCGCACCAGTGGCAGCTTGCCGTCCGAGCCCGGCTTCTTGCCGAAGACACGCCAGACGACGCCCTTTGGAATGGAGGGGCCTTCCGCGATGAGCTTGGCCTCCAGCGTCAGCCCGGGCTGGGGCCTTCCTTCCGTGGCGCGGGAGGGGGCCGGATCCGACTTGCCGGGCTTCAGCAGCGCGGCCGGATCGGTCTGGTCGGGCAGGAGCGGGGCGAGCGACAGGGGCTCGGCCGGGGCGGCGCCATCGGGAATGTCGGCGGGCGGGATCGGTCCGTCCTGGCCGAAGGCCGGTGTCACGACGACCGCCAGTCCCAGCAGCGCCAAGGAGGCCGCCGGCCTGACGAAATGCAGCAAACGTCGTGATGCGTGCCCGTGCAATTCCTGACCCCAGTTCCGGTCGTCGTTGATGCGCTTGTCATCGGCCGGCGATCATGGCCGGATCCGGATGAAATCGACCGGGTGGCCTTATCAGCCGGATCAGCGTGGCGATTTCAAGACCATTGGAGCCGGGGACGGCGCCGGGCCCCCGGCGTGGCGCCATCCGGCGGGGAAAAGCCGCCATTCCGCCACGCGCTGCGATGGCGAGGCCGGGCCGGGCGGGCGCCGGCGGGGTTGCAATACCGGTCGATTCGTCCGATGTCTGCCCCAGCCAGCCGGGCCTTGTGGCTCCCGCAAGCCGTCCGCCATGTCCCCCATCAAGCCAGCGGCCCCCATGACCGAAACAATCAAGCTTCTGAAGACACGACGCTCGTTCCCGTCGATGAACCTCGTCGAGCCCGGCCCGAGCCCGGAGCAGCTCACCGACCTGCTGACCATCGCCAGTCGCGTGCCGGACCACGGCAAGCTGGCGCCGTGGCGCTTCATCCTGTTCCGCGGGGACGTCCGCGCCGCTGCCGGCGAGGCGACGGCCGCCGTGCTCCTGAAGAACCGGCCGGACATCGACGAGAAGTCGCTGGCGCACGAGAAGAACCGCTTCCTGCGTTCGCCGCTCGTCGTTGCCGTCGTCAGCCGCGCCGCGCCGCATGTGAAGATCCCGGAATGGGAACAGTTGATGTCGGCCGGCGCCGTGGCGATGAACTTGATCGTCGCCGCGAATGCGATGGGCTTCGCCACGCAGTGGCTGACCGAGTGGGTGACCTATGACGCCGAGGCGCGGCGCGTGCTCGGTCTCGCCGAGACGGAGCGCCTGGTTGGCCTCGTCTATATCGGGACGCCCAACACCGAGCCGTTCGAGCGGCCGCGCCCGGCCCTTGCCGATATCGTCAGCGAGTGGGCGCCGGCCGGCTGAACAACCTTTTTGTCGCGGGATATAGAGAGGCGTCCGGCTTGTCCGGGCGCCTCTTTCGTTTGGGACGTCAGTAGCGGAACTGTTCGGCCAGGATCCGGTCATCCCAGCTGTGGTCCGGGTCGAACAGGATCAGGCTCTTGGCGCGCCGGTCCTGCTTGATGGCGATCTTCAGGACCGACTTGATCTCGGTATGGTCGGCGACCGCGTTGACGGGCCGTTTCTCCGGCTCCAGCACCTCGACCGAGACGGTGACGCGGTCCGGGATCAGGGCGCCGCGCCAGTGGCGCGGCCGGAACGCGCTGATCGGCGTCAGCGCCAGCAGCGGCGCGTGGATCGGCAGGATCGGTCCGTGGGCGGAGAGGTTGTAGGCCGTGGAGCCGGCGGGGGTCGAGACGAGCACGCCGTCGCCGATCAGCTCGGCCAGCCGCACCTGGTCATCGATCGAGATGCGCAACTTCGCCGTCTGATAGGACTGGCGGAACAGCGACACCTCGTTGATGGCAAAGGCGCGATGCTCGTTGCCGGAGGCGTCGAGCGCGTCCATGCGCAGTGGATGCAGCGTCGAGGGCACGGCCGCGTCGAGCCGTTGCCGCAGCTCGTCGATGTGGAATTCGTTCATCAGGAATCCGACCGAGCCGCGGTTCATGCCGTAGATCGGTTTGCCGGAATTCATGAAGCGGTGCAGCGTCTGCAGCATGAAGCCGTCGCCGCCGAGCGCCACGATGACGTCGGCGCTCTCCGGATCGACGCCGCCATAGAGCGCGGTCAGGCGCTGCTGCGCCTCGAGCGCATCCGGCGTCGCGCTGGCGATGAAGGCGATCGGCCCGTGCCGCGCTGGTTCGATCGCCATGTCATCCTCCCGGTCGCGGCGCTCGCGTCGCGGCCGTTTGGTCCGCTGTCACAGCGGCCTATCATGAAGGCGCTGCCTTTCCAAACCCTTGCGCTCTATTGCCGCTCAGGTGATCGCCACGTCGAGCGTGCCGATGCCTTCGATGGTCGCGGTCACGACGTCGCCCCGCGCGAGGCCACCGACACCGGCCGGCGTGCCGGTGAAGATGAGATCTCCCGGCGCCAGCACGAACCAGCGCGACAGATGCGCGATGATCTCGGGCACCGACCAGATCATGTCCGCGATGTCGCCGTCCTGGCGCGGCGCGCCGTTGACGGTGGCGGTCAGCCGTCCCGTCGCCGGATGGCCGATCGCGGCGGCCGGCACGATCGCGCTGATCGGGGCCGAGGCGGCGAAAGCCTTCGCCGTTGCCCAGGGCCGCGCCGCCTTCTTCGCCTCGGCCTGCACATCGCGGCGGGTAAGGTCGAGGCCGACGGCGTAGCCATAGACTTGGCCGAGCGCCGCCTCGGCGGCGATGTCGCTGCCGCCCGAACCGAGCGCCACGACCAGCTCGACCTCATGATGGAGATCGGCCGTCTGCGGCGGGTAGGGGACGGGCGTGCCGGCTTCGACGAGATCGTCGGGGTTCTTCAGGAAGAAGAAGGGCGGTTCGCGGTCGGGATCGTGTCCCATCTCGCGGGCATGGGCGGCGTAGTTGCGGCCGACGCAATAGACGCGGTGGACCGGGAAGCGCGCCGCCGAATCGCGAATTCCGAGCGTGGTTGGCGGGGGCGGCGGGAACACGTAGCTCGGTTCGGTCATGTCGGCTTCCTGAAATGAAGGTCGCCCAGTCTGAGCCGAGCCGTTGCGGCGGTGCAAGTGTTTCGGGCATTTGGCCGATGCGACGCAGTTGTCAGTTGCGGCCGGGCGGCGCGGGCGCTAGTCCTCCGGGCTGTGGAGCGGGGGCTCCACGCGATCCAACGAGGCCAGTGAACCATGTCAGTCGACCCCGCGCGTTTCGTGCTCACCCTGTCGTGCGGCGACCGCCGAGGTATCGTCGCCGCCGTGGCCAACTGCATCGCCTCGCAGGGCTGCAACATCGTCGAG
>JAEWAD010000390.1 GCA_023391905.1 Pseudomonadota bacterium
CGATGCAGCATGGCGCGCAGATGCTGGATCAGCTCGGCGTCGGCTATGAAGCGCTGATCGTGTCGGCACATCGCACCCCGGACCGGCTCTACAGCTTCGCCAAATCGGCGGAGAAGAACGGCTTCAAGATCATCATTGCCGGCGCCGGCGGCGCGGCGCATCTGCCCGGCATGGCGGCGGCGATGACGGCGCTGCCCGTGTTCGGCGTGCCGATGAATGTCACCGCGCTCGAAGGCACGGATTCGCTGCTCTCGATCGTGCAGATGCCGGGCGGCATCCCCGTCGGCACGCTGGCGATCGGCAAGGCCGGCGCCATCAACGCGGCGCTGCTCGCCGCCGCCATCCTGGCGCTCCATGACCCGGCGCTTGCCGCCCGCCTCGACGACTGGCGCGCCGCCCAGGCCGACCGCGTCGCCGAAAGGCCCCACGATGAAGGGTGAAGCAGTGCTGCGACCCGGCGCCACGATCGGCATCCTCGGCGGCGGCCAGCTCGGCCGCATGCTCGCCACCGCCGCGGCCGAACTCGGCTTCCGCTGCCATGTCTATTGTCCGGACGGCGAAAGCCCGGCCTTCGACGTCGCCGCGGCGCGCACCGTCGCGGCCTATGAGAACGAGGCGGCGCTCGCCGCCTTCGCCGGGTCGGTCGACGTCGTCACCTATGAATTCGAGAACGTGCCGTCCGCGACCGCCGACTTCCTCGGCGCGCAGGTCGACGTCCTGCCGGGGCCGCGTGCGCTCGCCGTGTCGCAGGACCGGCTCTCCGAGAAGGAGCTGATGCAGGGCCTCGGCATTCCTGTCGCCCCGTTCGCGGCGGTCGACGATCTTGCCGGGCTCGAGGCGGCGCTGGAACGGCTCGGCCGTCCCTCGATCCTGAAGACCCGCCGCTTCGGTTATGACGGCAAGGGCCAGGTGGCGATCCGCGCCGGCGACGACGCGGCCGCCGCCTTCGAGGCGATCGCCGGCAAGCCGGCCGTGCTGGAAGGTTTCGTCACCTTCGCCCGCGAGGTCTCGGCCCTGGTCGTGCGCGGCCGGAATGGCGAGACGGCCGTCTACGACATCGTCGAGAACGTGCATCGCAACCATATCCTCGCCACTTCGACCGTCCCCGCGAAGCTGGCGGAGGCGACCGCCGAGGCGGCGCGCGGCATCGCCGCCAAGGTCGCCGAGGCGCTCGAATATGTCGGTCTGCTGGCGGTCGAGATGATCGTCGTGGAGGAGGGGGGCGAAGAGCGCCTGCTCGTCAACGAGATCGCGCCGCGCGTGCACAATTCCGGCCACTGGACGCAGGACGGCTGCCTGGTCTCGCAGTTCGAGAACCATATTCGCGCCATCGCCGGCTGGCCGCTCGGCTCGACGATCCGGCATTCCGACGCCGTCATGACGAACCTCGTCGGCGCCGAGGCGGATGAATGGCAGCGCCTGGCGGCGGAGCCGGGCGCGCGGCTGCATCTCTACGGCAAGGCCGAGAGCCGGCCCGGCCGCAAGATGGGTCACGTCAACCGGATCGCCCCGCGCCAGCAGGGCTGAGCCGCCTGCCAAATCGTCCCGTCGGCAGCGCCGGCGGGACCCTGCCGCGCGAAGGCCGGGCTTTCGCAATCGCCGTCGCGACCCCATATCAGGGCCTTCGTGGTCAGGGGTGGCGCCGGTGACGCAAAGGCGCTATCGAAAGGCCCGAATTCCGCTCCCGCACCCGCCCAGAATAAAGACAGCCGTCATGACAGAGCCGAAGACCGTTTATCCCGCCGCCGAGCCGTCGCCCTCGTTCCCGAAGATCGAGGAAGCGATCGGTGCCTGGTGGAAGGAAAACGAGATTTTCGAACGCTCGATCGCGCAGCGGCGTGACCAGGGCGCGCCGGAGTTCGTCTTCTATGACGGCCCGCCCTTCGCCAATGGACTGCCGCACTACGGCCACCTCGTCACCGGCTTCGTCAAGGATCTGGTGCCGCGCTACCAGACCATGCGCGGCAAGGTGGTCGACCGTCGTTTCGGCTGGGATTGCCACGGCCTGCCGGCCGAGATGCAGTCCGAGAAGGAACTCGGCGTTTCCGGCCGTATCGAGATCCTGAAATACGGCGTCGCCCGTTTCAACGAGCATTGCCGCACCTCGGTCCAGCAGTTCACCGCGGACTGGGAATACTATGTCACGCGCTCGGCGCGCTGGGTCGATTTCAAGAACGACTACAAGACCATGGACCTCTCCTTCATGGAGAGCGTCATGTGGGCGTTCAAGCAGCTGCACGACAAGGGCCTGATCTATGAGGGCTATCGCGTCGTGCCCTATAGCTGGGCCGCGCAGACGCCGCTGTCGAACTTCGAGACCCGCCTCGACAATTCCTACCGCATGCGCCAAGACCCGGCGCTGACGGTCGGCTTCCTGCTCGACCCGGTCGAGGGCGACAACGTTCCGACGCGCCTGCTCGCCTGGACGACCACGCCGTGGACGCTGCCGTCCAACATGGCGCTCGCCGTCGCCCCCGACGCGGATTACGCCGTGCTCGAGAAGGACGGCGTCCGCCTGGTCATCGGCGCGCCGCTCGTCGGCAACTACGCCAAGGAACTCGATGGCTATGTCGAGGTCGCGCAGCTGAAGGGCGCCGAACTGATCGGCCGCACCTATCAGCCGATGCTGCCGTTCTTCGCCGCCGAGAAGGCGAACGGCGCCTTCCGCGTCATCGGCGGCGACTTCATCGAGATGACCGACGGCACCGGCGTCGTGCACATCGCTCCCGCCTTCGGCGAGGACGACATGCGCATCGGCCAGGAAGAGGGCATCCCGGTCGTCGATCCGGTCGATTTCGCTGGCAACTTCACCGAGCTCGTCCCGGCCTATGCCGGCTTGAACGTGTTCGACGCCAACAAGGAAATCATCCGCGACTTGAAGCAGGAAGGCGTGGTGCTGCGTCACGAGACGTATGACCACAACTACCCGCATTGCTGGCGCACGGACCAGCCGCTGATCTACAAGGCGCTGCGCTCCTGGTACGTGAAGGTCACCGCCTTCAAGGACCGGATGGTCGAGCTCAACCAGGGCATCACCTGGGTGCCCGAGCATGTCCGCGACGGCCTGTTCGGCAAGTGGCTGGAGAATGCGCGCGACTGGAACATCGGCCGCAACCGCTTCTGGGGTTCGCCGATCCCGGTGTGGAAGTCGGATGATCCGAACTATCCGCGCATGGACGTCTATGGCTCGCTCGACGAGATCGAGCGGGACTTCGGCGTGCGCCCGCACGACCTGCACCGGCCCTATATCGACGAGCTGACCCGTCCGAACCCGGACGATCCGACCGGCAAGTCGGTGATGCGCCGCGTCGAGGACGTGCTGGATTGCTGGTTTGAATCCGGCTCGATGCCGTTCGCGCAGGTGCACTACCCGTTCGAGAACAAGGACTGGTTCGAGGGCCACTTCCCGGGCGACTTCATCGTGGAATACGTCGCGCAGACGCGCGGCTGGTTCTACACGCTGATGGTAATGGCGACGGCGCTGTTCGACCGCGCGCCGTTCCGCTCGGTCGTCTGCCACGGCGTCGTGCTCGACGAGAACAAGCAGAAGCTGTCGAAGCGGCTCCGCAACTATCCGGACCCGATCGAGGTATTCAACACCTATGGTGCCGACGCGCTGCGCTGGTACCTGGTGTCGTCGCCGCTGCTCTCCGGCGGCGATCTCGCCATGCCGAAGGACGGCCGCGCCATCGCCGAGACGGTGCGCCAGGTCATGCTGCCGATCTGGAACGCCTACTCGTTCTTCACGCTCTATGCCAACATCGACGGCATCAAGGGCCGGATGGTCACGACCGCCGAGGCCGAGCTCGACCGCTATATCCTCGCCAAGACCGCGGACCTGATCCGCGGCATCGAGGCGTCGATGGAGAAGCTCGATCTCGCCGGCGCGACCGATGCGTTCCCGCCCTTCATCGAGGCGCTGAACAACTGGTTCATCCGTCGCTCGCGCGACCGGTTCTGGAAGGCCGAGAAGGACGCCGACAAGCAGGCCGCCTACGACACGCTCTACACCGTGCTCGTGACGATGACCCGCGCGCTGGCGCCATTCCTGCCGTTCCTGACCGAGCACATCCACCGGGCGCTGGTCGACGGCGAGAGCGTGCATCTGGCCAACTGGCCGGACGCGTCGGCGCTCGTCTCCGATGCGGCTCTGGTCGAGCGCATGGACCTCGCCCGCACGGTCGCTTCGGCCGCGCTGTCGATCCGCACGGTCAAGAACCTGCGTACGCGCCTGCCGCTGCGCTGCCTCACGGTCGCGCATCCGGGCTTCGAGAAGCTGGCGCTCCTGAAGGACGTCATTGCGGATGAGGTCAACGTCAAGGAAGTCGTGCTGGCGGCGGATCCCGCCGCCTATGGCGCGGTCGTGCTCGCCGTCGATCCGAAGATCGGCAAGCGGCTCGGCAAGAACCTGAAGGACGTGCTCAACGCGGCGCGGGCCGGCGAGTGGGAAGATCTCGGCGACGGCCGCTATGCGGTGGCCGGCCAGACGATCGAGCCGGGCGAGTACGAGCTGCGCTTCAAGGCCAATGAAGGCCTCGACGCGGTTGCCTTCGACGGCGCCGCGGGCGTGGTCGTGCTCGATACGCAGGTCGACGAGGCGCTGGAACGCGAGGGCGTCGCCCGCGACTTCATCCGCCTGGTGCAGACGGCGCGCAAGGAGGCCGGCTTCAACATCGCCGACCGCATCCATATCGAGGTCAAGATCGCCAACGGCCTCGGCGGGGCGCTGGTCGACCATGCCGAGACGATCCGCGCCGAGACCTTGGCCGAGACGCTGCGTCCGACCGATGACCGGCCGGAAGGCTTCGTCTCGGAGACGAGCCTGCTCGACGAGCCGATCGAGATCGGCGTCCGCGTCGCGCGCTGAGGCGCGGCGCGACTGAACGAATGGATCCTTCGACCGGCCTCGCGGCCGGTCGATTGCTTTTGGGGCCGGCGATCCGGCCGAACGGGAGCCCAGAATGACGCCGTTGTCGATCCTCGAACTCGTCCGCGTGACCGAAGAAACCGATGCGCGCGGCGCGCTCGACAATGCCCGAGACCTCGCCGCGCATGCCGAACGCTGGGGCTACAATCGCATCTGGGTGGCCGAGCACCACAACATGCCGGGCATCGCCAGCGCCGCGACCTCGATCGTGCTGGCGCATATCGCGGCCGGCACCCAGACCATCCGCGTCGGCGCCGGCGGCATCATGCTGCCGAACCATGCGCCCTACATCATCGCCGAGCAGTTCGGCACGCTGGCCAGGCTCTTCCCCGGCCGCATCGATCTGGGCCTCGGCCGGGCGCCGGGAACGGACCAGGTGACCGTGCGCGCGTTGCGCCGTTCGCCGAACAATGCCGAGAATTTTCCGCAGGACGTGCTGGAATTGCAGGCGTTTCTGGCGCCGGCGGGACCCGAGCAGCGCATCGTCGCCGTGCCGGCGGCGGGCACCGAGGTGCCGCTCTGGATCCTCGGCTCCAGCAATTTCGGCGCCATGCTGGCGGCGGAGCTGGGGCTTCCCTACGCCTTCGCCTCGCATTTCGCGCCCGACCTGCTGCTGCCGGCATTGGAAATCTACCGGAGCCGCTTCAAGCCGTCGGAACAGCTCGACCGGCCCTATGCGATGGTCGGCGTCAACGTGATCGCGGCCGAGACCGACGCCGAGGCGACGCGGCTGGCGACGACGCAGCAGATGTCGTTCGCCGACATGTTCCGAGGCGCGCGCGGCCTTTCGAAGCCGCCGATCGACGATATCGAGACCTACTGGTCGCCGATGGAGCGGGCACAGGCGAAGTCGATGCTGGCCCGCTCGATCGTCGGATCGCCCGAGACCGTTCGCGCCGGCATGGAGGCGCTGGTCGAGGAGACCGGCGCCGACGAATTGATCCTCGTCTCGGACGTCTACGACCACGCGGCGCGGCTGCGCTCGGTCGAACTGATTGCTCAGGCGGCCGGGATCGGCGCGGGTTAACAGCGCCGATCCTGTTAGCGATCCGGTAGCGGTTCGTTAGCGCGCCGCCTGCATCAGCGGATAGGAGCGCCGCACCGTCTCGGCGATGACGGCGGCGACGGCCGCCTTGATCAGGTCGCCCGGCACGAAGATCAGCGAACCCATGGCGGCATCCCAGAGCGACAGCCTGGCGACCATGGCGAGCCAGGGGATGCCGATCAGGTAGACGATTCCGATGCCGCCGATCGCGGCGAAGACGAAGAACCAGACCGCGTTCATGCGGTGCCAGTTCTTCTCGGTCAGCCAGCCGGTGACATAGGCGGCGAAGGGCCAGGCGATGATGAAGCCGGCGGTCGGGCCGAAGAAGACCGAGAGGCCGCCATGGCCGCCGGAGAGCAGCGGCAGGCCGAGCGCGACGAGAAGCACGAAGAGCAGGATGGCGAGCGCACCGCGCTTGGCGCCGATCAGGGCACCTGCCAGCATGACGCCGAGCGTCTGCGCGGTGATCGGCACGGGCAGGAAGCCGACCTGGAAGGCCGGCACCAGGTTGATCGCCGCCATCAGCGCGGCGAACAGCGCGATATAGACGATGTCGCGGGTTGAAACGTCCTGGCTCATCGGGTCCCGGTCTCCTGTTCGGGGGAAGTGTCGGTCCGCCGCGAGCGGCGATCAAGCCTCGTAGCCGCGCGCCTCGATGGCGTCGGCGAGTTCGTCGGCGGATTTCAGCGTGCGGATGACCAGCGGCACGATCAGCGCCAGCGGATTGGCGGCGAGCCCGCGCGCCGCCTGCGCCTCGCGGATCAAGCGGAATTCCTCCGCGATCAGCGGCACGAAGCGGATGGCGAGCGCGATGGCGAGCCCGACCTTCTCCGGATTGACGCCGAGCGGCCGCAGCGGCCCGAGCCCCCACTCCACCAGCTCCGCCATTTCCGACACCGGCGTCGTCAGCGTCACGGCGCTGGCGAGCAGGATCAGCGTCGCGAAGCGCGCCACGGTCAAGAGGCCCTCGGCGACGGTGCCGAAGACGAGGTGGAAGAGGAAGATGATGCCGAGCAGGATCGCCGGGCCGCGCAATTGCGCCATCAGGCTGCGGAGCGGCACGCCGGTCGAGAGATAGATCGCGAAGGCGAGCGGCACGCTGGCGAAGACGGCGATCTCAGAGGGAATGAGGAAGAGCGCCAGCGACAGGACCAGCAGGCCCGCCACCTTGGCGCCGGCGCGGGCGCGATGCAAAGGCGAGCGGCCCGGATGATAGAGCCCGATCGTCATCGCATCCGCTCGCGATAGAAGGGGAGCACCTCGCCCGGCAGGCCGTCGGCGGCGATGCGGCCATCCTCGATCATCAGCACGCGGTCGAAGCCGGCGATCAGCTCCAGGTCGTGGCTGACGACGACAGCCGGATGCGGGAGTGCGTCGATCGCATCGGCGACGCGGTTGCGGTTCCTGAGGTCGAGCAGCGTCGTCGGCTCGTCGAAGACGACGAGCTCCGGTTCGGTGACGAGGACGGCCGACATCGCCACCAGCTGCTTCTCGCCGCCGGACAGCAGATGCACCGGCCGCTCGCGCAGATGGCCGAGATCGTAGCGCGAAAGCGCCGCGTCGATGCGGGCGTCGATCTCCGCCTTCGGGATCTTTCGCGCCTTCAGGCCGAAGGCGAGGTCTTCGCCGACGATCGGCATGACGATCTGGTGATCGGGGTTCTGGAAGATGAAGCCGACCTTGCGGCGGATCGCCTTGACGTCCTTCCGCGTGTCGACGCCGTCGATCAGGACCCGGCCGGCCTTCGGCAGCACGAGGCCGTTCAGCAGGCGGGCAAAGGTGCTCTTGCCGGAGCCGTTGGCGCCGACGATGCCGATGCGCCGTTCTCTGAGCGCGCAGTCGATCCCGTCCAGAACGGGCCGGCCGTCGAACTCATGGCTGACCGCTTCCAGCACGATCATGCGGCGTTCCGCGCCCCCGCTTCCGGTGTGCAATGCCGCACTGCGATAGAGCCTGTGATGCGCCGGGTCAATCGGCCGCCGGTCGGACGCGTTCGGCCCGCAGGACGACCTCCGCCGCCGCGCGAGCGTCCTCGCCGGCATCGTGGTGATGGAACACCAATCCGAGATGGTTCTTGAGGCTGGCGAGCCCATGCCCGCCATTGCCCTTCAGCTCGGGCCAGGCCGCCCGCGCCACCTGGACGCTGTTGCGCCACAGCCAGGAAGGGGCGGAAACCGTCGCATCGGCGCAGGCCGCCGCGATGGCGCTGCGGTCGAAGCCGGAATGCTGGTAGACCGTGGCGCCCGCGAGCGCGACCTCCAGCACAGGCAGCACCTCCGCAAAGGTGGGCGAACCCTCGACCATCGCGGCCGTGATGCCGTGCAGGCCGCTCCAGATCCAGACATCGGTTTCCGGATCCACCAGGGTAGCCCAGGTCTCGATGCTGTCGTCGGCGCGTACGCAGGCGACGCCGATCTGGCAGATGCTGCCGCGGTGGTTGTTCGCTGTTTCGACATCGAGCGCGAAGAAGCGGAACGGTCCTTCCGGGAAAGGGGGCACGCGGGTGGAGGCGGCGGGCGCTTCGTCGAGCAGGGCCGCGAGCAGTCGTTCGGCGGTGTAGGACAAGGAAGGCTCCGGATCCCGGGAAATGGCGGTTCCGGAACGCATCGGCGCGTTGGCGCGTCCTTTTCCGGTGGAGCCATCGTCATGCGACAGAGGCCGGGCCGGGTCAATCGGCGTCGGAGCAGGGGAATGACCCTCGCGCGTCACACTCTTTCAACTGAAAGAAATCTGTCCTATATTTTCCTCGGAAAGGACATGGCGATGCAGACCCTTCATTCCGTTCCGGCCGGCAGGCCCGAGGCCGGGCCGGTCGTCACCAAGGCCGTGATCCGCGCGGCGGACCAGCTCCGCCTGACGGCCCGTATCCTGTCCGCGGTCCTTGGCGTCAGCGAGGCGACGGTGTCGCGCATGAAGCGGGGCGATTTCGCGCTTCAGCCCGGGACCAAGCCGTTCGAACTCGGCATCCTGCTGGTCCGCCTGTTCCGCTCGCTCGACGCGATCGTGGGCGGCGACGAGGCCGTGGCGAAGGCGTGGCTCGACAATCCCAACTTCGTTCTCGGCGCGCGGCCGATCGAGAAGCTGCAAACCGTGAGCGGGCTCGTTGATGTCATCGCCTATCTGGACGCGCGCCGCGCTCTCGTCTGAGCTCGGGCGCTTCGTCGGTCCGTGCTGGCGTCTGGTCGAGGCGCAGCATCGGGTCTCGACGCTGAAGCTGACCGACACGCTCGCCGAGCAGGCCCTGCTGGAAGACCTGATCGAGGCTGCCAAGCCGGCGCCGCCGCCGGAGTGCCGGCATCTCGATTTCCTGCTCGCGACACCTTTCCGCTATGGCGCGATCTATCCGCATGGCTCGCGCTTCCGGCGCGCCGGCTTGACGCTCGGCGTCTACTACGCGGCGGAGGCGCCGCGCACGGCCGTCGCCGAGATGGCCTTCTACCGGCTGCTGTTCTTTGCCGAGTCCCCGGATACGCCCTGGCCGCGCGATGCGGCCGAGTACACCGCCTTTTCCGCGGAACTGGCGACGGAGCGGTCGCTCGACCTGACGAAGCCGCCGCTCTCCGCCGATGCGGCGATCTGGACCGACCGGACCGACTACCAGGGCTGCCAGGCCTTTGCCGACGCGGCGCGTTCGGTCGATGCCGACGTGATCCGCTATCGCTCGGTGCGCGATCCGGACGGCGGTGGCAATCTCGCCGTACTGATGTGCCGCGCTTTTGCCCGTCCGGCGCCGGTCGAGCGCCAGACATGGCGAATGCGCCTGAGCGCCAGCGGCGTTCAGGCGCTCTGCGAGTTTCCGCGTCAGGCGGTGGAGTTTCCGCCGGACGCGTTCGCTGCCGATCCGCGCATCGCTGCCTTCAACCGCAGCCGCGGGGGCTGAGGCCTTTCCCCTGGTCTAGGCCGGCTGCGGTTCCGGCTGGCGGCGCGGCAGGGGCGGGAAGGCGAGGGCGATCGCCACCGCGCCGAGGCCGACGATCGACGAGCCGATGAACAGCCACGCATAGTCGCGGAAATTGTCGAAGATCCAGCCGCCGATCCACGGCCCGAGCGCCATGCCGAGGCTCGACAGCATCGTCGCCGCGCCGAGCACGGCGCCAAGGTTTTTCTGGCCGAAATAGTCGCGCGCCAGAACGGCATAGAGTGGCATCACGCCGCCATAGGCCGCGCCGAAGATCACCGCCAGCAGGTAGAACTGGCCGAGCGCGCTGACGACGGAATAGAAGGCGATGACGATCGCCTGCACCAGGAGGCCGGCGACCAGCACCGGCTTGACGCCGATCCGGTCGGCGGCGACGCCGAGCAGCAGGCGGCCGCCGAGGCCGGCGAGCCCCTCGACGCTGTAGATGCTGACCGCCGCCATCGGGGTCACGCCACAGACGATCGCATAGCTCACCATGTGGAAGATCGGGCCGGAATGCGCCGCGCAGCAGGCGAAGAAGGTGAGGCCGAGGATCCAGAACTGCGGCGAGCGCAGCGCGCCGGCCATCGTCATGCTTCCTTCCGGGGCCTCGCCGCCGGCGCCGGCGGCGGCCTCCGCCGGGGGATTGCGCAGCAGAAGCGTCGCCGGCAGCAGCACGAGCCAGGCGCCGATGCCGATCGCCAGCATGGCGAAGCGCCAGTCATAGGCGGTGATCAGCCAGCGCGCGAAGGGCGAGATCGTCATCGGCGCCATGCCCATGCCGGCCGAGACCAGCGACACCGCGAGGCTGCGGTTGGTGGTGAACCAGCCCGTCACGGCGGCGATCACCGGCGCGAAGAAGGCGCTGGAGGCGAGGCCGACGAGAATGCCGAAGGTCAATTGGAACGCCAGCAGAGAGGTCGCCCGGCTGGCGAGGATCAGCGCCAGCCCGAGCAGGATCGTGCCGGCCAGCACCACGGCGCGGGTGCCGAAGCGGTCGCTCGCCATGCCCCAGAAGATGCCGGCGACGCCCATGACGAGGAAGTTGAGCGTCATCGCGCTCGAGATCCCCGCCCGCGACCAGCCGGTGTCGAGCGACAGCGGATCGAGGAAGACGGCGAGCGAGAACATCGTGCCGACGGCGACGCATCCCATGAGCGCGCCCGCGAAGACGACGCTCCAACGATTGAAACCGGTCATGTTTGAAAACCCTCCAGATGAAGACATCGCGGGGGGCGCAACCGACCGCTGCCCTTCGCCATACCGACGACGAGCGGGGGGAAATGACTTCGACAAGGGGGCGAGAATTTTTGTCGGGCTCTCGCTGTTTGCAGGAGACCGTCGCCCCGGCGAAGGCCGGGGCCCATGAACACCGGCCCAAGCAACACGACACCGGGCGGTGTGTCTGGATCCCGGCCTTCGCCGGGATGGCGGCCGAGCAACCGTGTGGCGCCGGCCGGTGTTTTTTCGACCTTCCATCGGATACGATCCGGCAGCGATTCCGCCTGAGACCCCTTGGCCAAAAGCAGATTCATGACCCAGAACCTCGCCGCACTCCTTCCGATCGTCAAAGCCGCTCCGGTCGTTCCGGTTCTCATCATCGAGGACGTCAAAACCGCCGTCCCGCTCGCCAGGGCGCTGGTCGCCGGCGGGCTGACCGCGCTCGAGGTGACGCTGCGCACGCCGGCCGCCCTCGACTGCATCCGCGCCATCAAGGCCGAGGTCGAGGGCGCCAATGTCGGCGCCGGCACCATTCTCAATCCGAAGCAGTTCGACGAGGCGGTCGCCGCCGGCTCGAGCTTCCTGGTCAGCCCCGGCGCCAGCCCGAAGCTGATCGCGCACGCCGCCGGCTCGCCGGTGCCGCTGCTGCCGGGCGTCGCCACGGCCGGCGAGGCGATGACGCTGCTGGAAGAGGGCTACGGCGCGGCAAAATTCTTCCCGGCCGAGCAGGCCGGCGGCGCGCCCTATCTGAAGGCGCTGTCGTCGCCGCTGCCCGGCCTGATGTTCTGCCCGACCGGCGGCGTCAGCCTGAAGAACGCGCAGAGCTATCTGTCGCTGCCGAACGTCATGTGCGTCGGCGGCTCGTGGGTGGCGCCGGCCGCCGCCATCGCAGCGGGCGACTGGGCGGCGATCACCACGCTGGCGCGCGAAGCGTTCGAGCTCCGCGCCGGCTGACCGGCTCGCGGGCGAGACGAACGGGCTGGGGCCGCTACCGCATCCGCGGGGCGGCCCTTTCCTTGTCGGCGATCGATCATTCGAGGATTTTGATCGCCGGCGCGGCGTCTTGCCTTGTCGCGCGGTTGGGTGCTCACTACTTCCCAACTGCGTTTCTTGACGAACCAGCACAGGGAAGACCGAGATGATCGACGGCAAGAGCATTCTAGACCAGCTGCTCGGTGCGGCGTCCGGCCAGGCCGGCGGACGGGGCCAGGGCGGCGGCCTCGACGATCTCAGCCGGATGAGCGGTTCGCTCGGCAGCGGCGGCCAGGCCTCCGCCCCTCCCGGCGGTGGCGCCGGCGGCGGCGGCCTCGGTGACCTCCTGGGCGG